>JAOPYX010000360.1 GCA_025964535.1 Actinomycetes bacterium
GTCACGACGCCGATGCGCGGCTGCGGACTAGCCATGCAGCTCGATCTCGTACGACTCCATCAACGGATTCGTCAGGAGCTGCTCGCACATCTTCTCGACCTGGGCGCGCGCCTCGTTCGGATCGTCCGAGGCGACCTCGAGGTCGACGACCTTGCCGACGCGGGCGCCGGAGACGGAGAAGCCGAGATGCTCGAGCGCCGTTTCCACCGCTGCGCCCTGCGGGTCGAGGATGCCCGACTTCGGCCGCACGAGGATCGTCGCCCTCATCCGAGCACCACCGAGGGCTGCTCGACGTAACGGCCGAACGGAATCTTCGTCAGCAGCTCGAACGCCTCGATGTACTTCGAGCGCGTGTCCGCGACGACGTCCGCCGGAAGCTCAGGCCCCGGATCCGTCTTGTCCCAGCCGAGCGACTCGCAATAGTCGCGCACGTACTGCTTGTCGAAGCTGTCCTGCGGCCGGCCGGGCTCGTATGCGTCGGCCGGCCAGAAGCGGGACGAGTCGGGCGTCAGCGCCTCGTCGCCGAGTACGAGGTTGCCCTTCGCGTCGACGCCGAGCTCGAACTTCGTGTCGGCGATGATGATCCCCTGGCCGCGGGCGTACTCCGCAGCGGTCCGGTAGAGCTCGATCGCGATCTCCTCGGCCTCGGCGAGTCGCCCGGCGCCGACGAGCTTCGCGGCCTCCTCGCGGCTGATGTTCTCGTCGTGCCCGGTCTGCGCCTTCGTCGCCGGCGTGAAGATCGGCTCGGGCAAACGGTCCGACTCGCGCAGCCCTTCCGGCAGCGCGTGACCCGAGGTCGTGCCGGTCGCCTGGTAGTCCTTCCATCCGGAGCCCGCGAGATAGCCGCGCACGACACACTCGATCGGGAGCATCTCGAGCTTCCGGCACTCCATCGAGCGCCCGTCCTCGCGGATCGCGAGCATGTGGTTCGGCACGATCGGCCGCAGCAGCGTGAACCAGAAGCCGGAGAGGCCGGTGAGCACCCGGCCCTTGTCCGGGATCTCCGTCGGCAGGATCACGTCGAAGGTCGAGATGCGGTCGCTCGCGACGAGCAGCAGGCGATCGTCGTCGAGCTCGTACAGTTCGCGCACCTTTCCGGACGCGAGGTGCCTTGCCTCAGGCATGAACGGGTTCCTCCTTGGCGACGAGTGTGTGCAGACGGGCGAAGATCGTGTCGACGTGCCGGGTATAGGCGTCGAGATCGAAGACGGCGTCGAGGTCGACGCGGCCGGCGATCTCCTCGTCGGCGCGCGCGAGCTCGCGGAAATCGAGCTCCTCGTCCCACGCGCGCATCGCGTTGCGTTGCACGAGGCGGTACGCATCGTCGCGCGAGAGGCCGGACTCGACCAGCGCGAGTAGGACGCGCTGGCTGAAGAACAGGTAGTGGCTCGCCTCGAGATTGCGGCGCATGCGCTCGGCGCGGACGACGAGGCCGTCCATCAGCCACGTGAAGCGATCGAGCATGTAGTCGAGCGCGAGGAATGCGTCGGGAATGACGACCCGCTCGGCCGACGAGTGGGAGATGTCGCGCTCGTGCCACAGTGCGACGTTCTCGAGCCCGACGAGTGCATGGCCGCGGAGGACGCGCGCGAGCCCGCAGATGCGCTCGGCGACGACGGGATTGCGCTTGTGCGGCATCGCCGACGAGCCTTTTTGTCCCTTGCCGAACGGCTCTTGCACCTCGGCCACCTCGGTACGTGCGAGGTGGCGGATCTCGAGCGCGAACTTGTCGAGCGACGACGCGGTCACCGCGAGCGCCGAGAGCAGCTCCGCGTGCCGGTCGCGCTGGAGGATCTGCGTGGATGTGGGAGCGGGCTCCAGCCCGAGGCGCTCGCATGCAATGCGCTCCAGGTCCGGGTCGGTGGCCGCATAGGTGCCGACCGCTCCGGAGAGCTTGCCGACGCGCATGCCGTCGAGAGCGCGGGCTACGCGGGCGCGCGCCCGGTCGAGCTCGAACGCCCAGCCGGCGAGCTTGACGCCGAAGGTCGTGGGCTCTGCGTGCACCCCGTGCGTGCGCCCCATCTGGAGGGTCTCGCGGTGCTCCTCGGCGCGCGCGGTCACGACTGCGAGCGCCTGGTCGACCCCGGCGAGGATCAGCGCGCCCGCCTCGCGGATCTGGAGGGCGAGCGCAGTATCGACGACGTCGGAGGAGGTGAGCCCGTAGTGGAACCAGCGGCCTTCCTCGCCCAGTTGCTCGGCCTGGGCGTCGACGAAGGCCGCCGTGTCGTGGTGGAGGGTCGCCTCGATCTCGGCCACCCGCTCCGGTGTCGGGCGCTTTGCGTTCTCCTCCAGCGCCTTTGCCGCGTCCGCAGGGACGACTCCGAGCTCGGCCCAGGCCGCCGTGGCCGCGAGCTCCACCTCGAGCCAGGCCTGGAGCCTGCCCTCGTCCGACCAGATGCTGGCCATGGCCGGGCGGGAGTAGCGGGCGATCACTCGAGACAGTGTAGAGCGACGCCAGGTCGACAGAAGCGGGCTGCGACTCCCTCGACCGGGGGAGTGCGGGTGGCGAAGACTCGGCTACCTTCGCCAGTAAATGCTGTGCGAAAGTCATATTAATCCACTTTTCAAGTGGGGAGCCCTCCTTGGCGCCTTCGCGGTCGGCACCCTCGTGGGCTTCGGCGCCACGACCGCGGTCGGCGGGCATCGCACCGTCGTCGTCGCACGGGCCGTTCCGGCGGCCAAGGCGCCCAAGCCACGCGCGGTCGTGCAGCCTCACCGCTCCCATCACGTGGCCGTCGCGCCGGTTGTGGCGCCCTCGCGCGCCACCGTCTCGCTCTACGAGCACACGACCGCCCAGTGGGTGCTCCGGGCCCAGGGCTGCAGCGCGGCGCGACGCGGCGTCGGCGGGATCGTCATCCTCGACTTCGGGCAGCCTGCGTACAACGGCCACACGTATGGCACGAACCTCTTCTCCGGCCGCTTCGCCGGAAACACCGCGATCACGCGCGGCATGCTCGGCTACGCGCACGGGTATACGCACTGTCTCGAGCGCGGCTCCGACCTCTCGATCACGCTCGCCCGCGGGACGAGCAACTACAACCCGTTGGTGCCGAGCCCGTACAAGGCGGGGCGAAAGTGGGCCCGCGAGACGATGACGCTCGCGCACCTGCTGCGTGCGCGGAAGCTCGACGGCCACGTCGTGTCCGCGGCCGCCGACGACGTCGAGCCCGCATGGGACCGGTCGTTCCATCGCACCCGGGACTTCTTCCGGGGCTACCGCGACGCACGTACCGGGAACCTGCTCTACAACTACGGCTCGCTCGACGGCGGCGTGGGGAGCATCTGGAACTCGCGCCAGGCGTTCTTCGTCGCCTCCGGCATGAAGTACGCGCGCGCGATCCCCGAGATCTACAACCACGCGATGGCCCGGCAATGGGCGGAGCTCGCCTACATCGCCAAGCACCGCTACCACCGTCCGATGAAGTTCGCGGGTGTGATGACGACGCACACGTCCGCGAATCACGGCATGAAGCCGCGGGATGCGCACTCCTCGCTCGTGCGCGCACTTGCCGGCGCCGTCGATGTCCCGCCGACGCTGACGAACATCCGCTCCGCCCAGTAGCGCTAGATCCGCAGGATGCGGAGCGCGAGTGCTGCGGCGTTCTTCGGATTGTCGACGCCGACGGTGGCGACGGGCACTCCGGGCGGCATCTGCGCGATTGCGAGCAGCGCGTCGAGCCCGTCGAGCACGCTGAGGCTGGAGCGCAACGGCACGCCGATCACCGGCAGGTCGGTGTGCGCGGCCACGGCGCCCGGCAGCGCGGCCGACAAGCCGGCACCGCAGATCAGCACCTTCAGGCCCCGCTCGCGGGCGCTGCGCGCGTACTCCGCGACCGAATCCGGGGCACGGTGCGCCGAGCGAACGTCGAACTCGTAGGCGAC
>JAOPYX010000016.1 GCA_025964535.1 Actinomycetes bacterium
TGACGAAGGCGCTGAGGTTCACCCTGACCTGGAAGAACGAGTGGAACCCGGAGTACGTATAGGGCAGGCTGATCGAGCCGGAGAAGTTCGAGGTCGTCGAGAACGACCAGCTTCCGGAGAAGTTGCCCGGGCCGTTGTTGCTGTAGCTGAACTTCGCGGGGCCCGACGTGCCGTCACTCACGACGCTCGTGGTGCCGGAGCCGCCGCCCGTCCAAGCTGTCGGTGGGGAGGCGATCGCCGACGACGCGGAGATGACGAGGATGGCAGCGATCGCAAAAAGCGCGGCGATGAAGCCGCGCGACTTGAACCTTCTCCGGACCCCCGTTCCCGCAGCCAACGCCGTCTGACCATAGGGGGGTCATGCTTTTCCGTCAATGGGCCGAGCGGCCCTTTTTTTCAGTCGCAAGCAGTGCGCGCCAGATCGAGGGCCGCGGGCAGCTCGAGCGCGGCGCCACGGGCCCGCGCTGCGGCGGCCGCTCTCTCGCCGAACGTCGAGTAGGCGGCCTGCAGCCTCCGGTCGATCTCGGCCTCGAGCGCGTCGCCGCGTGGACTGCCGGTCGCGTCGCGAAGCGTGTCGGCCGCGCCGAGCAGCTCGAGCGCCGGTTCGGGCCGGCCTTCGAGCGCGGCGAGCATCGCGATGTCTTCGAGCAGGAAGGCGAGCGCCCACTGGTCGTCGTACTCGCGGTATGCACGCAGGCTCTCGGCGTAGTGCTCGCGTGCCGCGGCAAAATCGCCGAGGCCACGGTTCGCGTTACCGAGGTTGTTGTGGCTGATCGCAACCATCCAGCTGTCGCCGACCTCGCGGTTGAGGCGCATCGCCTCGTCGAAGCGCTCCCGCGCTTGTTCGTAGCGTTCCTGGAGCACGGCGATCATGCCGAGGTTCGTCATCGACACCGCGATCGCCCAGCGGTCGCCCAGATCGGTTCGCAGTCCGAGCGCCTGCTCGTGCAGCGAGCGCGACGCCTCATAGTCGCCTTCGTACTCGGCGACCACGCCGAGGTTGCTCAGCACGCTGGCCATCATCTTCCGGTCGCCCAGGCGACGACGGATCGTGAGGCTTTCCTCGTACCGCGTCCGCGCGTCGGCGTAGCTCCCGCGCTGGGCGGCGAGCGTTCCTTCGAGATGGAGTACCTGGCCGAGGCCTTGCTCCTCGCCGACGCCGCCGAAGGCCGCTCGAGCGCGCGCGAGGTGCTCGGTTGCCTCGTCGAACGCGCCCTGCTTGCGCGCAACCTCCGCGAGCGCGGCCTCGCACCATGCTCGCGAGCGCTCGTCGCCGGCCGACTCGGCCAACTGGAGCGCGTCCGTCTCGACAGTCCTGGCTCGTTCCCACTGGCCGACGAGCTCGAGGACCTTGCCGAGCTCGAGCAGGACGCCGGCCCGCTCCGCCTCTGGGACGAGCGGCGCCAGGCGTTCGTAGTAGTCGATCGCGGCCGCGTTGGCGTAGGCCGCCTGCGCCGCATCGCCGGCGCGGCGCAGGTAGAAGACCTTCTTCGGCGCATCGTCGCCGTGCCAGAAGTGGTGTGCGAGCAAGCCGAGGTTCCGCTCCATCGCCTCGGGCTCCTGCCGTTCGATGAAGCGTCCGACGTGACCGTGCAGCGTGGCGCGGAGCGCGTAGGGAAGGCTCTCGTACGCGACTTCCTGGGTCACTGCATGCTTGAAGAGATAGGACTCGTCCGCTTCGCGATCGGGGTTCACGAGGTCGAGCCGTCCGAGCGTTCCGAGCTGCGTTCGCACGTCCTCGATCGTCCCAAGCTCCGGATACGCGCCCGGCAGCACGGGCGCCCGGAAGACGCGGCCGACGACGCTCGCGACCTTGAGCGTGCGCCGCGGCGCCTCTGTGAGCGTGTCGATGCGGCTGAGCACGAGGCTGTGCAGGCTGTCGGGAAGGTCGAGCGAGCGAAGCGCGCTCTCGTCCGACGCGTCGACCCCGTGCTCCTCGACATAGTTGAGCAACTCCTCGGCATAGAAGGGATTCCCCTGCGCGCGGCCGACGACCAGATCGAGTAGTGGCGGGGCCACCTCGGTGTCGGTGCTTCGGAGTTGCGAGAGCTTCGATCGGATCACGTCGTTCATCTCCGCATCCTCGAGCGCTGCAAGCGGAAGCTCCTCGAGCGCGGGCAGCTGGGTCAACGCGAGCCCTTGCGGCGACGCGGCCTCCGGCCGGTAGGCGAGCACGAGCAGCATGGGCGCGGAGTCGACAGCGCGCGCGATCACGCCGAGGAGGTCGCGGGAGAGAGGGTCGAGCCAGTGGCAGTCCTCGAGCACGAGCACGAGCGGCTCGGTGCGGGCTCTCGCCCGGAGACAATCGACGAGCAGGTTCTCGAGCGACGTCTTGCGCAGCTTCGCGTCGAAGGAGCTCGTGAGCTCCGTGTCGGGGATCGAAAGGCCGAAGACCGCGTCGAGCAACGGGGCGCGCTGCACGAGGGCCGGCTCGAGCGCGGCCAGCGCCTGCTCCAGAGCCTGAGCCTGCTCGGCGTCCGGCAGCGTCTCGGGAACGGCGAACAGCGCACGCCAGACCTCGCGCCAGACCGCGTAGCTCGTGTTCGTGCCGAAGGACTGGCATTCCCCGAAGGCGACGAACAGCCCTCGTCGCCGTGCCTCCCGGACGAACTCTGCAATGAGGCGCGACTTCCCCATGCCCGCCTCGGCGGAGATGCCGACGATCTTCCCGCGGCCGTCGACCGCCTCGCTGAGACGGTCGTCGAGCTCGGCGATCTCCACGGCGCGACCGACGATCGGGAGCGAGTAGCGAGTCATCCGTCTGGAGCGGAGTCCCGATGAGCCGGTCAGCCCGAATGCGACGACGGGCCTCGCCATGCCCTTCAGCTGAAGGGGGTCGATGCTCGCCCACGTGAACCCGTCGCCTGCCATCCGGCGGACGGCTTCGGAGACGTAGATCTCGCCGGGCGGAGATTTCGACATCAGCCTGGCGGAGAGGTTGACGGCATCGCCCAGGCAGACGAACGTCCTGCGCTCGGCATGACCGTACGTGCCGCTCCGCAGCCGGCCGTGCGTGATCCCGATGCGAATCTCGCGCGCGGCCGTCGACGTTTCGAGTGCGCGCACCTCGAGGGCGGCCGCACACGCACGAGCGGCGTCGTCCTCATGCGCGAGCGGCGTTCCGAACGCACCGTAGAGGTATGCGCCCTTGTCTCCGAGCGTGAGCTGAAGCACGTTCCCCCCGTAAACGGAAAGGATGCGCTGCACCTCGCGGACGAACTCGTCGAGCTTCTCTACTGCAGACTCGTCCGCGTCGTAGTCGATCCCGCCGAAGTTGACGAAGACGGGGAACGCGGGCCGCAGCTCCGCGAGGAACTCGCCACGCCCGGTCGAGAGGCGCTCGTAGACGGCGGGCAGGAGCCACGGGCGCGCGAGCTCGTCCGGAAGGGTGTCGTCGGCCGGCGTCGGCGGCGCTTCGGGCACCGCGCAGAGCAGGCCTTCCACGACGCCGGCAGGCTCGACGCCGGCCGAGCCCGGCCGCAACTCTCGGAGCTCGACGCGTCCGCGAAGTGATGCGACTGCTCCACTATCGAGCACGACTTCGCCTGTGCCGGCGAGCTGCTCGGCCTCGGCGAGCCGGTCGATCAGACCGCCGGCCAGCACGTCGATCAGCTGAACGTCCGGGTCGCCGACGACGAACCTCCGAGCCGGGCCTACGGCGATCGCGACCTTGAGCCCCAGCTGGAAGGAGAGACCGCCCGGTGTCGTGATCCCGCCCGCCCGGCCGATGGCGTCTTGCATCGCGATGCCGCACGCCACGGCGCGCGACCCGTCGTCGGCGTCGAGCCAGCACGTGATCGCGTCGCCGCTGAAATAGATGACATCCCCGCCGTAGCGGTCGAGCTCGGCGATGACTGCGTGGAAGACGCGGTTCAAGTGACCGGTGAGCACCTCGGACGCGCGCTGAGAGCCGAGCTCGTTCGCAAGGCCTTCCGTGAGCGGAGTGAAGCCCGAGATATCGGCGAAGAGCGCGGCGCCGCGAACACGACTGGGCAGCGTCTGGCCTGTTGCGAGCGCCCGTCGACGATCGCGCGGCATGTACGCAGAGGGACGGTCGGCGCCGTTCGGTCGCGGCGGGCCGGGTGTGTGGGGGAGACCGCTCGTCACCGCGCCAAGAACATAGTCCCGTCGAGCGGTGATGCGCCAGAGCTATGCCAAGCCGTTGCCCGCGCCGAGCCGGAACGGGGCGCAGGACGTCGAGATCGTGCGTTCGCACTGATCGCAGACGCGGGGCACGATCTGCGGCTGCGGCCCAACGAATGGAAAGCGAAGCTGGCGCAGTGCGCGTTCCACCTCTTGCCAGCCGAAGGAGCGCACGGACAGGCAGAAGCTGCAGACGTCGACCTCGTCGGCTGTGCGCTCGGCCATCTTTTCGAAGATCGCAAGCGGCTGGTGCCGTCGACGCCCGAGGCTGCGGAGGGTGAGCTCGACGTGACCGAGTGCGCCACACGGCGCAACGCTCAGCTCCACCTTTGTGGTTGCTTCGCGAGCTGCGGCCCAGACGTCGATGCCGATCGAGTGTCCCGATCGGGCGGTTTCGAGCAAGAGGTCGTACATGGCGGTGGGACGCGATCCGGCGACGATCGACCAGAACGACGTGTCGGGAACGACGGGCTGCAGCGATCCAACCCAGTGCTCCTCGACGAACGAGTTCCAGCCGTCGGAGGCGCGAACGACCGAGTCGTTCGCGGCGATGGTCAGCCGCAGCGTCTGATGATCAGTGCGCAACGTTCGTCCTTCCTGGTTCTGTAGCTCTCACGGACAGCGCGCGCCTTTCAGGCTGCGCGACTCCATTCGGCCCAAACCTCACGCGGGCTTGCCCGTTGTTCCGCCGGCGATTCGTCGGGCTGCCGACGCAGTAGCTGGTCGACGGCGTGCGCGAGCTCGCTGCTGCTGAACGGCTTTTGGAGGAAGGCGAAGTTCGAGCGGTTGAGTAGGTCGTCCTCGATCGCGTGGTTCGTGTAGCCGGACATGAACAGCACCTTTGTCGTCGGCGATACGCGCACGACGTCATCGGCGAGTGCGGGACCGCCCGTGTTCGGCATGACAACGTCGGTGAGGAGCAAGTCGCAATGCCGGTCGGCAGCGACGGCAACTGCTTTTTCGGCGTCGGGCTCGGTGATCACCCGGTATCCCTGCGCCGTCAGCATGCTCGCGACGAGCATGCGGACGATCTCTTCGTCTTCGACGAGGAGAATGGTCTCGCCGCGCGCGGACGTTGGTTCGGCAACAACCGGGCTCACGACCGTCGGCTCGCGGTCGCTCGCCGGTAGGAGCACGTCGAAGCGCGTGCCGCTGCCGGCCACGCTTTCGACGTGGATCTCGCCGCCGCTCTGCTTGACGATCCCGTATGCGGTGGCCAGCCCGAGTCCCGTGCCTTGGCCCTTGGGCTTTGTCGTGTAGAAGGGGTCGAAGATGCGGCCGCAGGTCGCGTCGGTCATCCCCGTCCCCGTGTCGATGACCGAGATCGCGGTGTAGCGGCCTGGAGCGAGGTCGGTGGCCCTCGAGGCGGCCTCGGTGAGATCGATGCCTTTGGCGCGGATGGTGAGGGTGCCGCCCTCGGCGGCCATTGCGTCGCGTGCGTTCAGGGCCAGGTTCAACAGCACCTGCTCGAGCTGGGTGCGGTCACCCTCGATGCAGCCGGCCGTCGGCTCGAGCTCGACCTTCAGTTGAATGTGCTCCCCGATCAGCGGTCGGAGGAGCTTCGCCACTTCCTCGATCGCCGAGGAGACGCAGATCGTCTCGGCCTGGAGCACCTGCTGGCGGCCGAAGGCGAGCAGCTGCTGCGTCAGAGAGGTCGCCCGGTCAGCCGCGACCTTGATCTGCTCGAGGTCGCCGCGAAGCGACACGTTGTCGGTCGCACGGCCGAGCGCGATGTCGCTGTAGCCGGAGATCGCGAGAAGCAGATTGTTGAAGTCGTGCGCGATGCCGCCTGCGAGACGGCCGATTGCCTCGAGACGCTGCGAATGTCTGAGCTGCTCTTCCAGCCGGACGCGGTCGCTCACGTCGACGAGGAGACCCTGGTACGCGATCGGTGTGCCGTCCTCGTCACGCAGCTGGACGATGTCGTCGATCACCCACACGGTCTCGCCGTCGCGGGTGATGAGCCGGTACTCCATGCGGAGCCGGTCTTCGTCGGCGCCGAGGGCTGCCATCAGCGAGGTGTTGCGGTCGTAATCGTCCGGGTGAACGACCAGGCGCCAGATCTCCGGGTTCTCGAGCCACTCCGAAAGCGGGTAGCCGAGCAGGTCCTCGGCCTGCGGACTGATGTAGGTCACCGGCTGTGGAGAGTCGAGTGGAGCGACGTAGGTGACCACGGCCAGCTGCTCGACCAACGTGCGGTAGCTCCGCTCTGCGACCCGGAGCTCCCGCTCGGCACGCTGGCTATCGCTCACGTCGCGCGAGTTGATGACGATCCCTCCAACGGCGGGATCGTCGAGCATGTTTCGCGCGACTGCATCGAGATCGACCCAGTGGCCATCAGCGTGGCGGACGCGAACGTCGACTCGGACGGGGGCGCCGTCACCGAGCACCCGCTGAAACGCGCGCACGCAGCGCGATACGTCATCGGGATGGATCCGCTCGAACGCGTCAGCGCCCGCCGGCCCCGGTGGATAGCCCATCAGGCGTTCGACCGACGGGCTCTCGTACAGCACCGTTCCGTCGGCGGACATGATGGTGATCAGGTCTGTGGCTTCCTCGATCAGGGAGTGGAAGCGCTCCTCGTGGCGGCCGACCTGAGCGACCAGCCGCCTTTCCGCAGTCACGTCGTCGACGGCGACGACGGCGAAGGCGCCGTTCGCGCTGTCACGAACCCCCGCGACTCGGACGCGAAGCAAGAGCTCGCGACCGTCTCCCCTCAGGAATCGACGATACACCTCGTACCCCTGCTCGTTGCCTCGAACAAAACGCCGGAACCACCTCCGGGCGCCTTCGGCTTCCTCCGGGTAGAGCAACGTGGCGAACTCGACCCCGACGATCTCCTCGAGCGGGAAACCGAAGAGCTCAGAGAGCGCAGCGTTCGCGTCGACGAACACACCGTCGGCGTCGACGGCCGCCATCGCAGCCGGGCTCGACTCGAACAGTGATTGCACGTACCTGTGCCGCAGGTCGTCGTCCATGACTTCCTATCGCTGGTGTACAGAAGAACAATCGATCGCCGCTCGCGCCGATACCAAGAGTCAAATACACCTCGGTGGACTGCGCGCCCCCTCGAAAAGGTGATCGGCCTACTCCAGAGTGACATTAGGCGCCGCGGCCACACGCGGGCATGCCTTCAGGTTTGCGCTCGTCATCGGATCGGGAAGGTGTCGTCGAGCGCACACGGCTTGGTTGGGACTAATGCAAGCGCCGCATTGGCCGATGACTCCTGACAAGCAACGACTCGAGGAGCGGCGAACAATGGCACGTGTACTCATTGCTGACGACGCAGCGATCGTCCGCATGGTCATAGGAGAGATGCTTCGCCGCGGCGGTCACGAAGTCGCCGGCGAAGCGGGAACCGGCGAAGCCGCCGTTCGGCTGCACGCAGAGCTCGATCCCGACGTTGCGATCATCGACGTGAACATGCCCGGAGACGGGATCACCGCAGCGACCCGTATCCGCGAGTCCAACGCGCACACCAAGCTGATCATCATGTCTGTGCTCGCGGGTTCTCCTACGCGCCTGGCCGCAGCCGAACAGCTTCGCGCCAGCTACATCGCAAAGCCATTCGAGGAAAGCGAGCTGCTGTCGGCTGTCGCGGAGGCTCTTGCCTGAACGGCTTCGTGGCTGAGTCGATCGGCCACGGCGGTGCGCTCGATCAGCGCGGCGTGTGTCCGGGGCCCGGCACGATCTCGAGCTCCTCACCGCGCACGGTGTCGGTGCCCTTGGCCACGAGTGCGGCGAGGACCGGCTTCTTGTCGGCCTTCCGTCGCAACAGGGTCGGCGGCTTCTCGCTTACGTACTTGTCGCCCCACTGCCTCAGGCCGGCGAGCGCGACGTTGAGGTCGCGCCCCTTCGGCGTCAACCGGTACTCGTAGCGCTCGGGCCGCTCGCTGTAGCGGACGCGCTCGAAGATCCCCTCGTCGACCAGCCGGTTGAGGCGGTCGGTGAGCACGTTGCGCGCGATCCCCAGCTTTTCCTGGAACTCGTCGAACCGGCGCAGGCCGAGGAACGCGTCGCGGACGATCAGCAGGGTCCAACGCTCGCCCACGATCGCGAGGGCGCGGGCGACAGAGCAGTTCTGGCCGTCGTAATCACGTTTCAGCACGGGCTCACGGTAGCACTGGTAGTTGCGTCACGCAACGCTCAGGCAATGCTGCGGAGCCGATCGTGGACGAGTCGGATGGCAGTCGCGCCCTCGCCGACGGCAGCCGCGACCCGCTTCATCGAGCCCGAGCGCACGTCGCCGACGGCAAACACTCCATCGCTCGAGGTCTCGAGCTCTTGCACGCGCCCGGCGGCCTCGCCGGTCAGGATGAACCCGTGCTCGTCGAGTGCGATCAGGCTGCTCAACCAGGTGGTGTGGGGATCGGCGCCGATGAAGACGAAGACGGCGCCGACGTCCAGCCGCGACTCGCCACCCTCGGCGGTCGCGACCACCACGGCCTCGAGTGCGGTGCCGTCGCGATCGAGTCGGCTGATCTGCGTCTGCGGGTGCAGCGAGATGCGCGGATGCCGGTCGATCTGATCGATCAGGTACCGCGACATCGTCGCTGCGAGCGATTCGCGCCGGATCAGCACGTGCACGTGGCGCACCCGCTCGGCGAGGAAGACGGCTGCCTGACCCGCACTGTTGCCGCCGCCGACGACCGTCACGTTCGAGCCGGCGCACATCAGCGCCTCACTCTGGGTTGCGGCGTAGAAGACGGACAGCCCTTCGAGCTCATCGAGCCCGACGACGGCGAGCCGCCGGTAGCGAGCGCCGGTGGCGATCACGACCGACCGCGCGAGCACCTCGTCGCCGTCCGTCAGCGTGATCCGATAGTCGCCTCCTTCGACCGTCAGCGACGCAGCCTCGCACGGTGACGTGATCCGCGCGCCGAACTTCTCGGCCTGGATGAGCGCGCGCTCGGAGAGCTCGACGCCGGAGACTCCGGCGGGGAAGCCGAGGTAGTTCTCGATTCGCGTCGACGTGCCGGCCTGGCCGCCGACCGCGATGCTCTCGAACACGATCGTCCTCAATCCCTCCGAGGCCGCGTAGACGGCGGCTGCGAGGCCGGCGGGCCCCCCGCCGACGATCGCCACGTCGAAACGGTCGCCGCCGGTATCCACGGGCCGCACGCTGGCGCCGATCGCCGCCGCGAGGTCGGCATTGGATGGGTTCTTGAGCAACGTCGTTCCCTGCCAGATCACCACGGGCGTCTCGGCGGCGGAGATACGCGAGTCTCGGAGCAAGAGCTCCGCGCCCTCGTCCGTCTCGAGGTCGAGCCATGTGAAGGGGAGCCGGTTTCGCGCCACGAACTCGAGCAGCCTCCTCGTATCGCCGGAGAACCGCGACCCGATGATCCGCAGGCCGACACCGCTGCCTTGGAGGAGCGAGCGGCGCAGTAGCAGCGCACGCAGAATCAGCTCGCTCAGGGTCGGCTCGTCGGCGAGCAACCGCCGGAGCTCGTCCACCTCCAGGATGAGGATCGAGCCCGGCTCGCTCACAACCGCCGTGAGGAAGACGCCCTGCCCGGTCAGCAGGTTGAGCTCACCGAGAAAGCGTCTCGCGCCGTGTGACGTGATGCGCCTCGCCTCGTCGGTCTCGAAGCCGGCGACGATGTCGACGCAACCCTCGACGATCACGATGAACGGATATGAGGAATCCCCCTCGCGGAAGAGGATGTCGCCACGCTCGACCCGTCGTGCGGTGCCTCGCTTCCGTAGCAAGTCGATCTGATCGTCCGTCAGGTCGGGGAACGCGCCGCGCCGATCGGCGTCGCCGCTGTCGGGGAAATCGAGACGGAGGGCCTCGATGACCACGCCGCCGTCCGCGTCCGCTCGCTCCGGAGCGGCGGCATCTTCGCGGTCGAGATCCGTCCTCAAGGCGGGAGCGTACAACGAGCGACCGGGAACCTCTCCGTACCCAGGCCGGCCGATGAGCATGGGCTACCAGCCTCCAGCCGTAGCCGTCCAAGACGCCACAGGCATGGCCGAGCAAGCAAAATCGCTGCATGCCCGACAACGGCAGCCGTCGCGCGGGAGCCAGCGTCGTTGGCGCGATGGCTCGGCTCGGGCGTGCCGGTGGACGTGCGCTGACCGACACGATCGGTGGGGCAGAGCGGACACGGATCGTCGTGCTGCTCGCGTCGGTGCTTGCGCTCTCGAGCGCCGATGCGTCGACGGTCGGCGCGTCCGCCAGCCACCTGCGGAGCAGCCTGCACATCACGAATACGGACATCGGCTTGCTCGTGTCGGTCACGTCGCTCGTTGCCGCGGCCGCGAGCCTGCCGTTCGGCGTGCTTGCCGACCGTGTTCGGCGAACCTGGCTGCTCGGCGCCGCAATCGTCCTCTGGGGCGTTGCCATGATCTGGAGCGCGACCGTGCCGTCCTTCGGGCAGCTGCTGGTGGCGCGCCTCTTTCTCGGTGGAGTGACGGCGGTCGCGGGCCCGGTCGTCGCCTCCCTGGTCGGCGACTATTTCCACGCGTCCGAGCGCGGACGCATCTACGGGTTCATCCTCGCCGGCGAGCTGCTGGGGGCAGGCGTCGGCTTCGGCGTGACCGGCGACATCGCCGCCCTCTCGTGGCGCGCGGCGTTCGTCATCCTCGCGCTGCCGGCGTTCGTTCTCGCGTGGTTCATCGTGCACCTGCCGGAGCCGGCGCGTGGCGGCGTCGCGGAGGAGGCGGGGGCCGCAGAGCCGACCGACGCTCAGCGCCTGGCGAGCGAGCGCGGCTTGGAGCCCGACCCCGAGCTCGTCTTGACCCAGGACCCGCGCCGGATGGGGCTGCTCGCCGCGACGCGTTACATCCTGCGCGTACGAACGAACATCGTCCTGATTGCGGCGAGCGCGTGCGGCTACTACTTTCTCGCGGGCGTCCAGACGTTCGGCATCGAGTTCGTCACGCATCAGTACCGCATCGACCAGGCGCTCGCGAACCTTCTGCTGCTCGTCGTCGGCGTCGGCGCAATCGTCGGGGTACTCGCAGGGGGCACGATCGGCGACTTCTTGCTGCGCCGCGGCTACCTGAACGCGAGGATCCTCGTGAGCGCGATCGCCGCAACGGCGTGTGTGGTGCTGTTCATCCCGGCGCTCGTGACCCGCAGCGCCTTCACGGCATTGCCGTACATCGTTCTCGCCGCGTTTGCGCTTTCGGCCCAGAACCCGCCGCTCGACGCCGCCCGCCTCGACGTGATGGTGCCGCGGCTGTGGGGCCGGGCCGAGGGCGTGAGGACGTTTCTCCGGACGTTGGCGATGGCGCTCGCGCCGCTCCTCTTCGGCGCGGTCTCGGACTACGTCTTCGGCGGTGGCCGTGCGGGTCTGCAGCGAACGTTTCTCGTGATGCTCATCCCGCTGTCGGGCAGCGCTTTCTTCCTCTTCAGGGGACTACGGACCTACCCGCGCGACGTCGCCACGGCGGCTGCGTCCACGAAGGCAGATCTCACTCGGGCGTGACCGACGCGCTGCGCGCCTGCCGTCCGAGGTGCGACTCGAGGCGCCAGAGGTTGTCGAGGTGCTGGCTTCCCCAGAGGAGGAGCAGAGCGGGGCCGATCGTCTTCTTGTCGCCACCCGCGACAGCCTGCTGCACAGCCTCGAGCAGGCGCCGGCGGCCAAGGAGATCGCGGATGTGCGGCGGTGGGATCGTTGCGTCGTGCACGAGTGCGTCGCCGAGCGTGACGTACCAGGAACGCACCGCTTGTGCCTCGGCGTCGAGGTTCTCGCCGGCCCGTGGCAGGTGTGCGTCGCTGTCCATCATCTGGCCGAGCGACGAAAGGGACTGCGCTGCCCGCCGCACACGTGCCACACCCGCGACCAGCGTTCCGACGCTCTCGATGTTCACCTTCTGTGCAGAGCGCTCCGTGAGGTACTGGCGGAATGCATCGTCGAGCTGGTGGACGGCCGCGGCCGCAACCTGCGCCTGGTCGTCCGACCGCGCAGCGGCATGCCCGACCACGAGCTGGTGCGCTGTGGCAACGACGTAGTCGGCACTGCGTCCGTACGCGGACGCGAGGTTCTCTCGAAGCAGGCTGCCGGC
This sequence comes from Actinomycetes bacterium, assembly GCA_025964535.1. GTDB lineage: Bacteria > Actinomycetota > Thermoleophilia > Gaiellales > Gaiellaceae > Palsa-739. Next base: position 12,160 of record JAOPYX010000016.1, read on the forward strand.
GCCGCGCGGCCAGAAGAGCAAGCCGACCCCGAGGCTGACTCCGAAGCCGATCGCCACGTCCTCGATCCGCACGAGGCCGACCTTCCAGCCGGTGGGCTGAATGAGGTTGAAGAGCACGAAGAGGACGACGGTGAACCCGGCTTGGCCCGCCGCGAACGAAATCGCCCTCGGAGCGTACGCGGCAATCAGGAGTGCGACGGGAAGCACGCCCCAGAGCACCGTTTCGTGTGTGCCGATTGCGATCACGATCGCCGCGCCGAGGAGGATTCCCACGGCAGTACCGGCAAGCGCGCTGAGGATCGACCAGCCGGTGCTCAGCGCATTCGAGCGCAGTACCGAGAGTGTTCCGAGCACCACCCAGAAGGCGTGCTGAAGGCCGGCCTTCTGCGCGATGAAGACGGCGATCGCCAACCCTGCGGCGCCGCGAACGCTGTTCTGGAACCACACGGACCGGCCGCCGGCGTGCTCGACCGCGAGCTGCTCGGTCGCCTGGATTGCCGCGCGGGCCGGCCGCGCGGCGCGGTCGGAGCCCGCAGCGTCGTCGAGATCGTCGAAGCCCGGTGCTGGGGCGCCGCTGGCGAGCAGCGCGTACCCCGCGACCTGCCTGGCCGAATACGAGCTCGTGCGGACCCGAAACGCCGGCTCCAGTGCGGCCAGGAGCGCCTCCACGTCCGGCAGGCTCGGGAGGTCTTGGATCTTCCGGACGAGCGCGCGCGCGACAGCCTCACGTGCGTCGTCCAATCGTCGAAGATCGGGCTGTTCCCCGACGCCCTCGAGCCTCGCCGCGCTGGCCCGGAGAACAGAGACCGTCGCCGCCATGGCCTCGGCGTTCTCGTCGCGGCACAGCTCGGGCGAGCCGGCGCGCGGAACGAGAAACGACAGGAGCCAGTCGAGCTCGTCGACGAGCGCCGCAACTGCGGCCGTCGGTCCTGTCGGCCCGGTGGGCCGGTGCGGCGTCACGAGGAAACGCCGGCGAAAGCCCGCCACGGCTTCTCGTGCGGCATCGGCCGTTCGGTCGCGGGGGAGGCTCGGGTCGGCGAGATCGGCGAGGGCTCTGCAGGCTTGGGCGGCGTCGTTGCGGAGGCCTGCCCGCTGCCGCGGAGGCCAGAGCACCATGTGCGACAGGATCGCGGCCCCTGCTGCCAGCGCCCATCCCTCGAGGCGTGCGGGAACGGCCGACATCGGTGCCGCGATCGTCACGGGCAGGATGAACGTGAGGAGCGCCGAGGTGCCGGCTGCGGCGAAGTACCCGTTGATCACGGCAGAGAAGAGGATCACGAATCCGACGACCGCCATCGCGGCGGCTGCGAGCCAGGCGTTCCGCGAGCACAACGTCCCGATGACGATGTTCGCCGCGCCAACGCAGGCCAGCAGGACATAGGCAACGAACCGGCTGCGCGGCGGGCCGCTGAAGTCGACCAGGACGAGCATCGCGAATGAGCCGAACGCGGCAAAGAGCGCCGTTTGCGGATTCTGGATCACCTTCTCCGCGATGGCGAAGACCGAAGGCATGACGATCGCCGCACGCGCAGCGCTCTTCAGCGAGGCCAGCTGCGGATCGTCGAGCTGAAACCGCGGGACGCTCGCGCGGGCGCGCGAGGCAGCCGAGCGAAGTCGCGACCATGTCGGTCGTACTCTGAGCAGCGCGCCCGGCAGGGCTCCCGCGCGACGGGTCATGCTTGATCTTGGCGGAAATGGGCCCTGCGGCGTCGAGGCGGAGGTTCCGCTTGATCCGGAGAAGAGCCGCTCGCCGCTCACACCGGCAGAGCGGACGCTGCCGGTGATCGTGAGCTCGCCGACATCGCCGCGCATGTCGAGCGCGGTGACATCGCTCTTCCGGCTAGCTGCAATAGATGACTGCGGCTGGCACCGATGACGTCCGATCATGGGGAAGCGACGCTCTCGCTAGGCGAGAGAGGAGACATCACGATGCGCGCAATCGCCGTCGACGAATACGGGGCGGCACCAGCGCTAACGGACGTGCCCGACCCGCAACCTGGACCGGGGCAGGTGTTGATCACGATCGAGGCAGCTGGGATGAACCCGATGGACAGGAATATCTCCAATGGCGCCTGGAAGGACTCGATGCCGGCGACGTTCCCGCTCGTCCTCGGCGCCGATCTGGCGGGTGTCGTCGAGGCCGTCGGCGAGGGCGCGGGCAAGTTCTCTCCGGGCGACGAGGTGTTCGGCCAGCTGTTCATCACCCCGCTCGGCTCGGCCGGGACGTACGCGGAGCAGGTCGCCGTTACCGAGGATGCGCCTCTCGCGCGCGTTCCACCGGGCCTCGATCCGGTGGTCGCGGCGGCGCTGCCGACTGCCGGCGGGACAGCGCTCGAGATCATTGAGTCGCTCGAGTCGCTCGAGGGGAAGATCGTGCTGATCGTGGGCGCCGCCGGCGGGGTAGGGTCGTTCGCGACGCAATTCGCTGCGAACGCCGGCGCGCAGGTCATCGCCATCGCCCGTGCCGACGCCGCCGACCGCATGCGTGCGTACGGCGCGGCGGAGACGATCGACTACACGGCGGTCTCGCTGCCGGAAGCCCTATGGCGTGCCCACCCGCACGGCATCGACGCCCTCGTCGACGTGGCGAGCGATGCCGACGGTTTCGCCGCCCTCGCTTCGCTCGTTCACCCGGGTGGAACGGCGTTGACGACACGGTACGTCGCCGACGCCGATGCGCTCGCCTCGCGGAGCGTCACCGGCGTCAACTTCCGTGTGAGCATCTCCAGCGGGTTGCTGGAGCGACTAGCCGACGCGCTCGTCAGCGGCCTCATCGTCGCGCCCCCGATCACGCGCATCGCGCTCGACGATGTGCCAGCCGTGAACGGCAACGGCCACGCCGGCGGGAAGACGGTCATCACTCTCTGAGGAATGACGTGTCTGCCGCGCGTTATCGGGTGACGCGGCGGATCGTCGCGCGCGGCACGCCGCCTGTCTGAGCGAGTGCAGTGACATAGGCGGTCGTGTTGTCGAGGGCGGTCGTCCAGAGCATCGTCGTCGTCCGATGCATGCCGGACGAGCAGGGGAGGTGCTCACCCTGATGGGTGTGGCCGCGCTCGTGGCCGCGATCTTGGCCGGCGAGGGGCGGAGCCGAGAGCAGAACGCGGCCGGTCGCTCCGTCGAGCTGGCCGAGCACAAGGCGCTGCGCACACCGCGCAGTCTCGACATACAGCAGCTCGCTGCCGAGCAGGGTCGGGTTTGCAAGGACGCTCGACTGCGACCGGCGGACCCGCCGGGTCTTGCCGGAGACGAGGTCGACGGCGGCGATCCAGCTGCCTGTCCGCGACGCGACCGAGTAGACGGCCGTCGAGCCGGACACGGAAGGCCGTCCAAGCGTGGACGGTGGTCGCACCTCGGCGATCACGTGATGGATCGATGTGTCGGTAACCGATTGGGCGATCAGGCGTAACGCACCGTCCGGCTGCACCTGACGCAGGACGAGCCATGAGTCGGAGACTGCGAGCTGGCGAACGCCGACGATCGGCTCCTGAAAACGCGGCGCGAGCGTCGCGGCGTCGGCAACCGTCACGTCGGCGCCGTTGTGCCATGCGAGGAGCCCGCCGCCGAGCGCGGGGTCATGGCCGGGGAGCTGCTGCGTCACGCCGCCGCGCGACAAAAATCCGCCGACTCCCGGCTGCTCCCACGCGACGTCGCCGCTTGCGACACTCGGATCCGTCGCGGATCCAGGAACACCCGCGCCGCCAAGAGCCGGCGACTGAAATGCGGCGAGCGTGAGCGCGCACGCACCCGCGAAGCGAACGATCCGCAGCCCGAACGGGCGCTCAGTGAGCAACTGCGTCGCGTTGATGCCGATCGGATGATCCTCAAGCGGTGAAACGAGCAGGACAGGCAGTGCGCGACCGACACCGAGGGCGAGGCCGACAAGCACGGCATGTGGCACGACGCCGATCACGACGAGCGCGACGAGACCCCACGAGGCGAATGCCGGCACCGCGCTGGAGAAACCCGTTCCGAGCAGCACTCCATAGAGCAGCGAGGCGATCGGCAGCGGCATCGCGCGGCGCCAGCGCTCCGGCACTTGTACACGGATCTGCGGGCGCACACGCATGCCGAGCCCGTCGCCGATGACCGCGACTGCGCAGATCAAGAGGACCG
>JAOPYX010000050.1 GCA_025964535.1 Actinomycetes bacterium
CGGCTGACCTCGTCTACCCGGCGCGCTGCCGCTGAGCGCGATGCAGCCCGACGAGTCGCGCACGGTCTATCGTGGAACGCTGTTCGACGTCACGCTCGAGCGCTGGGGCGATCGTGAGCGGGAGATCGTCGAGCACCCGGGCGCGGTGGCGGTCGTCGCCGTCGATCGGGAGGGGCGCGTGACGTTCGTGCGACAGCTTCGGGAGGCCGCGCGCGGGCACCTGATCGAGCTACCGGCAGGCGCCTGTGAGGCCGGGGAGGAGCCGCTCGCGACCGCCAAACGTGAGTTGCGGGAGGAGTGCGGCTTCACCGGCGGCGACTGGACGCTGCTCGCGTCCTTCTGGACGACGCCCGGATTCTGCCGGGAGCGGATGCACGTCTATCTCGCCGAAGCGGTCGAGGAGGGCGATGCCGAGCCCGACGAGGGCGAGGATCTCGAGCTCGTTCGCTGGCGCGTCGACGAGCTCGAGTCGAAGCTGTCCGAGCTCGAGGACGCGAAGACCATCGCGGGAGTGCTCCTGTACCTTCGGCACCGCCGCAGCCGCTAGAGTCCCGCGCGTCTTGCGGATAGGTGTCGCCAAGGAGATCAAGACCGACGAGTATCGGGTCGCGCTGACCCCGGCGGGCGCGCGAGAGCTCGTCCAGAAGGGGCACGAGGTGCTCATCGAGACCACGGCCGGCGACGGAAGCTCGTTCTTCGATGCCGACTACGAGCGCGCAGGTGCGCAGATCGTCTCCGTCGACGACGTGTGGGGTCAGTCGGAGCTGCTCCTGAAGGTGAAGGAGCCGATCGCCTCCGAGTATCCGCGCATGCGTGAAGGGCTCGTGCTGTTCACGTATCTCCACATCGCCGCCGACGAGGCGCTCACGCGTGCGCTCGTGGAGAGCGGGATCATCGCGGTGGCGTACGAGACGGTCGAGACCGACGACCGGCGGCTGCCGCTGCTCGCGCCGATGAGCGAGATCGCCGGCCGGCTGGCGGCCCAGGCAGGCGCGTACTTCCTCGAGAAGCCGCTCGGCGGCCGCGGCGTTCTGCTCGGCGGCGTACCGGGTGTCGCTCCCGGGCGGGTCGTGGTGCTGGGCGGCGGGATCGTCGGCTACAACGCCGCGATCATCGCGATCGGCCTCGGCGCGCAGGTGACGGTGCTCGAGCGCTCGATCGACCGGATGCGCCACCTCGACGAGATCCTGTCCGGGCGGGTGAGCCTCGTCATGTCGTCGACGCTGCAGATCGAGTCGTCGATCTCGGAGGCGGACCTGGTGATCGGTGCGGTGCTGGTCCCCGGCGCGCGCGCCCCGAAGCTCGTCACCCGCGAGATGCTCGGCGTGATGAAGCAGGGCTCGGTGATCGTCGACGTCGCGATCGACCAGGGCGGCTGCATCGAGACGGCGCGGCCGACGACGCACAGCGACCCGGTGTACGTCGTGGACGGTGTGACGCACTACTGCGTCGCGAACATGCCGGGCGGCGTGCCGATCACCTCGACGAAGGCGTTGACGAACGCCACGCTCCCGTACGTCGAGGCGATCGCGGACAACGGCTTGGTTCGCGCCGTCTCCGCCGATCCCGCGCTCGCACGCGGGGTGAACGTGCTCGACGGGAAGATCACGTACGCAGCGGTGGCAGAGGCGCACGGCCTCGAGTACACGCCACTCGCCGACGTGCTTCCGCTCACTGCTGCCTAGGCGGCCTGACCGCTAGATCCGGCTTGTCTCGATCAGGCCGATTCGCGCAAGCGCGAGAGCCAGCCCGCGCGTGGGCCACATCTCCGCCGTGTGCCGCCACTTGCCGACGAACTGGAGCACCGGCGCATGGGGGTTCAGCCGGACGATCGCGCGGTACAGGAGGCCAGACTGGTCGGCCTGGTTGACGACGATCTGGTCGCGCCGGCTCCACCAGATCTGGAGCGGCACGTGCGTGAAGGCGAGCTCGCGCGAGTAGAAGAGCGGGCTCCGGTCGGCCCACGCCTCATGGTTCACGCGCGGGATGCTGCCGAACTCGAGCCGCGCGAGCCCCTGCAGCGCGCGGCCGCTCTTCAGCTGCTGGAAGGCGGTGTACCGCGTCGCCATGTTCGTCGGTGCGTCGAAGGAGACTGCGCCCGCGAGCAGGTGCGGGTGCTGCGCGAGCAAGAGGAGCGATTCCTGGCCTCCCATGCTGCCGCCGATCGCGTAGACGCGGCTCCGGTCGATGCGCAGCCAGGGGAGCGTCTCGTGGACGATCTGCGGCATGCGCGCGAGATCGGCGATCTCACCCGGGCTGCCCCATGAGTAGAGCTCCAGATGCGCGCCCTGGCCCTCGGGATTGACGACCGCGAACGGGCCGAGCGCGGGCAGGTTGCCCCAGCGGTGCGCGTTCGCGGCCGGCTCGATCCCGCTGCCGTGTGGCGAGATGACGAGGGGGATCGGCGGGTGATTGTGCGGCCCGTACCAGCGAGGCAGCACCACGACCGCCGTTCGTGCCGCGCCGTCGTGCGCCCGGTAACTCACGGTCACCGTTCGCACCAGGCTGGCGCGACCGGCCAGGGCCGACCAGTGCGTCGCGCGCCACGCCGCGAAGGCCGCTCGTCCGTGTCCTGCGGCTGCGCCGGTTGAGGCTCCAACGGCGGCGAGCGTGGCCAGCGCTGCGACGACGAGGAGAAGGCGCTTGCTCACACCTACAGGATGCGTCCGCGAGGGTGAACGGAAACTGACCGCTCGCGCGGTTCCGCGCTTACGTCTTCGGAGCGGTGTCGGGCTTCTTGGCCGGCGTGAGCCGGACGACGAGCCACGTGATGCCTGCCGCGAGCGCGACGATGGCCGCGATGTACACGACGAAACCGAGGAGGCCGAGGGCGGATTGCATCGCACCTAGAATAGCCGCATGCCCAGAGCCTGCGTGATTGTCCTCGATGCCGTCGGAGCGGGAGCCCTGCCCGACGCCGACCAGTACGGCGACGAGGGGTCGAATACCCTCGGCAACGTCGCAAGGGCCGTAGGGGGCCTCGACCTTCCCAACCTCGAAGCGCTCGGGCTCGGCAACGTGGAGCCGCTCGAAGGCTGCCCCGCACAGCCGGGTGCGCCCGCGGTTGCGGGGCGCCTCTTCGAGCGCTCGAAGGGAAAGGACACGACGACGGGGCACTGGGAGCTGATGGGCGTCGTCACGGCGACGGCGTTCCCGACGTACCCGCACGGCTTCCCGCACGACGTGATCGATCCGTTCATGCACCGCACGGGGCGGGGCGTGATCGGCAACAAGCCGGCGTCGGGCACCGAGATCATCCAGGAGCTCGGCGAGGAGCATCAGCGCACGGGCAAGTGGATCGTCTACACGTCCGCGGACTCCGTCTTCCAGATTGCGGCGCACGAGGACACCGTGCCGCTCGACGACCTGTACGAGGCGTGCGGGATCGCGCGCGAGATCCTCACCGGGAAGCACGCCGTCGGCCGCGTGATCGCGCGACCGTTCACCGGCGAGCCCGGAAGCTACGAGCGCACGCCGAACCGTCACGACTACTCGCTCGAGCCCCGCCGTCCGAACTACCTGAGCCTCGTCCGGGACGCCGGGATGAAGGTGCACGGCGTCGGGAAGATCGGCGACATCTTCGCGGGCTGCGATATCGACGAGTCGCATCCGACGAAGTCGAATGTCGAAGGCATCCAGCAGACAGAGCAGCTGCTGCAGGATCTCGACGAAGGATTCATCTTCACAAACCTCGTCGAGACCGACAGCCTGTGGGGCCATCGCAACGATCCGGTGAACTTCCACCGCTGTCTGCAGGACTTCGATCGCCGGCTGCCCGACCTGCTCGAGGCGCTGCGGCCGGGCGACCTGCTGGTCATCACCTCCGATCACGGTTGCGACCCGACGACGCCGTCGACCGACCATTCGCGCGAGCATGCGATGCTGCTCGCCTACGTTGCAGGCCGCAACGCGTCCGGTCAGATCCACGAGGGCGAGTTCGCGGACGTGGGCGCGACGGTGAACGCCTGGCTCGAGGGGAAGGCGCCGTCGCGCGGCATCCCGGGGCAACCGATCTTGACCCCATGATCCGGCCCGCCGAGCTGATCCAGCGCAAGCGCGACGGACAGGAGCTCGGTGCGGAGGAGCTCGGCGAGCTTGTGCTCGCATACGCGCGCGGGGACGTGCCGGACTATCAGCTCGCCGCCTTCTGCATGGCGGTGTACTTCCAGGGCCTGACGAGCGCGGAGACGTTCGCGCTCACCGACGCGATGGTGCGCAGCGGCGACACGATCGCTCTCGGCGCCGCGCTCGGCCGTCGCGTCGTCGACAAGCATTCGACAGGCGGAGTGGGGGACAAGACCACGCTCGTCGTCGGCCCAATCGTCGCCGCCTGCGGCGTTCCGTTCGGGAAGATGAGCGGCCGAGGCCTCGGGCACACGGGCGGCACGCTCGACAAGCTGGAGTCGATCCCCGGCTTCCGCGTGGAGCTGACGACGGAGGAGCTGATCGAGCAGGTGCGCGACATCGGGCTTGCGATCGTCGGTCAGACAGGTGATCTCGTTCCGGCGGACAAGAAGCTCTACGCGCTCCGCGACGTGACCGCGACCGTCGACAACGTGTCGCTGATCGCCGCGAGCATCATGTCGAAGAAGATCGCCGCAGGCGCGGATGCGATCGTGCTCGACGTGAAGGTCGGAGACGGCGCGTTCATGAAGTCGCTGCCGGATGCGCAGGTGCTCGCCGAGGCGATGATCGCGCTGGGAGTGCGCGCCGGACGTGACGTCGTCTGTGTGCTCACCGACATGGACCAGCCGCTCGGGCGCGCGGTCGGCAACGCACTCGAGGTGCACGAGGCGGCGGCGACGCTACGTGGCGAAGGGCCTCCGGATCTGGCCGAGCTCGCGCTCGATGCGTCCGCGCATCTGCTCGCGCTATCCGACCTCGACATCGACCGCGCAGAGGCGCGGCGGCGGACCGACGCTGCGGTCGCCGACGGGTCGGCGTATGCCATGTACGAGCGTTGGGTGCGCGCGCAGGGCGGCGATCCCGACGAGGCGGCGCTGCCGAAGGCGCCGTTCGTCCGCGAGGTGTTCGCGTCGCGCGACGGCTACGTGGGCGCACTCGGCGCGCTGCAGGTGGGGCAGGCGGCGCTCCGCCTCGGTGCCGGCCGGAACGGCAAGGACGACTCGGTCGATCACGCGGTGGGCGTCGTGTGCGTGAAGAAGCGAGG
>JAOPYX010000195.1 GCA_025964535.1 Actinomycetes bacterium
GAAGTATCTGTTCCGCATTGCGCGCATCCTTCAGGAGCGCGCGCGCGAGTTCGCCGTGCTCGAGTCGCTGAATGGCGGCAAGCCGATCAAGGAGTCGCGCGATGTCGACGTGCCTCTCGCCGCAGCGCACTTCTTCTACTACGCGGGCTGGGCGGACAAGCTCGAGTACGCGTTCCCGAACCGCAAGCCGCGGCCGGTCGGCGTCGCGGGCCAGATCATCCCGTGGAACTTCCCGCTGCTCATGCTCGCGTGGAAGATCGCGCCGGCGCTCGCGTGCGGGAACACGGTGGTGCTGAAGCCGGCGGAGACGACACCGCTCAGCGCGCTCCTGTTCTGCGACGTGCTGCGCCAGGCGGAGCTGCCGCCCGGCGTCGTGAACATCGTCACCGGCGACGGCCGCGCGGGCGCAGCGATCGTGAAGCATCCGGGCGTCGACAAGATCGCGTTCACGGGGTCGACCGAGGTGGGCAAGGCGATCCAGCGGGAGCTCGCGGGCACGGGGAAGAAGCTGACGCTGGAGCTCGGCGGCAAGGCGGCGAACGTGATCTTCGACGACGCCGCGATCGACCAGGCGGTGGAGGGGATCATCAACGGGATCTACTTCAACCAGGGCCACGTGTGCTGCGCCGGCTCGCGCCTGCTCGTGCAGGAGTCGATCTACGAGCCGGTGATCGAGAAGCTGAAGCGCCGCCTCTCGACGCTGCGCGTCGGCGATCCGCTCGACAAGAACACCGACGTCGGCGCGATCAACTCCAAGATGCAGCTCGACCGGATCAAGGAGCTCGTGGCTGCAGGCGAGGCCGAGGGCGCGGAGATCTACCAGCCGCCGTGCCAGCTGCCGGAGAAGGGCTACTGGTTCGCGCCGACCGTGTTCACCAACGTCGCGCAGAGCTACCGCATCGCGCAGGAGGAGATCTTCGGCCCGGTGCTCTCGGTGCTCACGTTCCGCACGCCGGAGGAAGCAGTCGAGAAGGCGAACAACACGCCGTACGGGCTCAGCGCCGGGGTCTGGACGGAGAAGGGCTCGCGCATCCTCTGGATGGCGCAGAAGCTGCGCGCCGGTGTCGTGTGGGCGAACACGTTCAACCGCTTCGACCCGACGTCGCCGTTCGGCGGCTACAAGGAATCGGGTTTTGGCCGTGAGGGCGGGCTGCACGGGCTCGAGCCCTACCTGAGGTTCGAGGAGTGAGCCGCCTCCCGGTCAAGAAGACGTACAAGCTGTTCATCGCCGGTGCGTTCCCGCGCAGCGAGTCGGGACGCACGTACGAGGCCGACGGGCAGAACGTCGCGCACGGTTCGCGCAAGGACGTGCGCGATGCGGTGAAGGCGGCCCGTGCCGCGCAGCCCGGCTGGGCTTCGGCAACCGCGTACAACCGCGGTCAGGTGCTCTACCGCCTCGCGGAGATGGTCGAGGCGCGCCTCTCCGAGTTCGCCGACCTGTGCACGGGCCGCGACGAGGTCGAGCGCACGATCGATCGCATCGTCTGGTACGCAGGGTGGGCCGACAAGCTGCCGCAGGTGCTCGGCGGATCGAACCCGGTCGCCGGCCCCTACTTCAACTTCACCGTGCCGGAGCCGACCGGCGTCGTTGCCGTGCTCGCACCTGACGAACCGCCGCTGCTGGGCCTCGTCACGCGCCTCATGCCGCCGCTCGTCGGCGGGAACGCGGTCGTCGCCGTCGCATCGGAAACTCATCCGATTGCCGCCGTCGAGCTGGCGGAGGCGATCGCGACGAGCGACGTGCCCGGCGGCGTCGTCAACCTGCTCACCGGCTTCCGTGCCGAGCTCGGCCCGATCCTCGCCTCGCACATGGACGTGAACGCGATCGATCTGTGCGGCGCCGACGGCCAGGCGGCCGAGCTCGAACGCCTCTCCGCCGACAACGTCAAGCGCATCGTGCACGGACGCGCAGACAGTCAAAGCCCCTGGGAGATCTCGAGCTTCCTCGAGCTGAAGACCGTCTGGCACCCGGTCGGCCAGTAAGCGCAGCCGGGCTTCCGGATACGCTACGAGCCCAGGTATGGCGCACCGCTTCAGCCATGCGATCGCCGAGGGCGACGGAATATCCGTCATCGCGGCCGTCGACGATCCGGAATCCGCCCAAGCTGCGGAAGAGCAGCGCGCGGAGGCACTGGTCGTTCGCGCGAACCCTGGGCACCTGCGTGACGCGACGTCACTGCCGATTCTCTGGCGCGACGACATCCCGCTCGACGAGGCGGTCCAGGTGGCGGACGCGTATCTCATCGTCTTCGACTCCTTCGACGACGACGACGGCCAGTTGGAGGAGCTGCACCGGCGAGCGCTCGATCTCGGCCTCGACTGCGTGGTCGAGGTGCGAAACGAGGAAGATCTCGAGCGCGCGCTCGAGCGAGTCGATCCGGAGATCTTCCTTCTCTCGGCAGCGGAGGCAGAGGACGACGAGACGCCGCTCGAGACCCTGCTCGACCTGCTCGCGGCGATCCCTGCGGGAAAGCTCGCGATCGCCGATCTCCCGCTGACGACGCGCGACGAGGTGCTGGAGCTCGAGCGTGGGGGGTGCGATGCCGTGATCGTGCAAGGCCCCAACGTCGCCCAGTTCGCCGGCGGCCCGCCGCCTGTCGTCTGAGCCGAACGGCGGTACGCTGTTCGCCATGAGGGCGGCGATGGTCGCGGGCGTGGTCGCGCTTGCACTTACAGCGCTGGTACCCGGCGCGTCCGCCAAGACGTCCGCGAACGCGTGCCCGGCGGCATGGAAGACGGGATGGCAGCACCTTGCGAACACCGTCAAGGCGCCGGTCTACTGCCCGGCGTGGATGCCGAACCCGCTCGACGCGCTGATCCGCGGTGACTGGCAGGACATCTACTCGATCGACAAGGACCGCAGCTACCTCGTGAGCTTCCTCTACCACGGCGAAGGCGGAAGCGGCGACGTGCACGTCAACTTCCGCGGTTATCCCGGCCGCACGGCGATCCCGCGGTGCCGGACGATCCTGCCGAGCGGCAAGAGGACGTTGCACGGGACCACGCCGTGTTTCTCGAATCCGGCCGGCGTGTACAGGGTGAAGGGGATCGCGGCGACGCTGTATCTCGTCAACCAGGACGCCGACCAGTGGCACTACCTGCTCGCGTGGCGGCACGCGGGCTCGCTGTACGCCGTCAGCGAGCACGTGATCAAGCCGTACTCCGGCGTGCAGATCAGGAAGAACCTCGATCGCCTGCTGACGAGCCTCGTGCTCGTCCAGCCCCGAGGCTGATGCGGCTCACGCGGCGACGGTTCCTCGGCGGTGCAGCCGCCGCAGCGCTCGGCGGTGCAGGGGTCTACGAGCTCGTCGACCAGCTCACGGGCGCACCCCGGCGCGGTGCGGTCCCGGGACGTCCGGTGCCGCTCGAGCAGCACGTAATCGACCTCGGTCTCGTCGAGAGCGAGGGCGTGCAGGTCGTCGTGCCGCCGTTGCACCACGAGATGGTGACAGCGACGCTGAAGGCGACGGATCTGCGCGCTGCGCAGGCCGGGCTCGAGCACGCGCTGGCCGAGCTCGACGACCGCTATTCGCTCGACGCTGCGGGCCTCGGCGTGACGATCGCGTGGGGCTTGCCGTACTTCGAGCGGCACGTGCCCGAGCAGGCGAGAGCGCACCTGCCGTTCGACCACCGCTCGGGCAAGCCGGCGCTCCTGCCCGCCCGGCGGTTCCCGAGCGACCCGCACGACACGATCCTCGAGCAGAACGACGTCGCGATCCTTCTGCGGAGCGACAGCCGCGCGCATATCGACGACGCGCGCAAGGCGCTGTTCGCGGATCTGCCGTACTTCCAGATGACGAGCATCCGTCGCGGCTTCGCCGGCGGCGGTTTCGCCGGCAAGCAGAGCCTCCCGAAGAAGATGGCGATGGCGGCCGGCATTCCCGGCGCCGACCTCATCCCGGATACCTCGGAGTTGTTCCTCGGCTTCACGTCGACGCAGAAGGCCGGGCTCGGCCCGGGCCTGATCGCGAACCACGAGACGCTCGGCTTCGTCGACCTGCGCGGCGGTTATTTCCGAGGCGGCACGCACATGCACCTGTCGCACATCGACGAGGACCTCGAGGCCTGGTATCTCAACTTCGACTTCGACGAGCGCGTGCTCACGACGTTCCGCCCGGGCCTCACGAAGGTGAAGCAGGGGACGCAGACCGTCGCGCAGGGGCCGAAGGACGTCGCGACGCAGGCCGAGACCGCGAGCTCCTTCAAGAGCACCGGGCGCTTCGGTCACAGCGCGTCGATCCAGACGACGTCGCGCTTGCCGCAGGACATCATCGGGCCCGACGGCACCGTGTACCCGAAGGGCACGGCGATCCCTCAGCGCGCGGACTTCAACACCCTCGACAATCCGTTCGTGTGGAGCGCCACGCCGGACCGCGACAAGCTGCAGAGCACGCCGTCGGCGGGCGTGCACTTCGTCGTGTTCAACCCGTCGAGTGACGACTTCGCACGCAACAGGCTCGCGATGGACGGAGTGCTTCCGGACGGCACGAAGCTCGACGTCGGACCGCGCAGTCGTGCGCAGGGCTTCAACTCCGTGCTCACGACGACGCACCGGCAGAACTTCCTCGTGCCGCCGCGTCGGCATCGTTCGTTCCCGCTCGCCGAGCTGTGACCGCTCAGAGACGCGACGGCGTCAGCAACGTCAACGCAAGCGAGAGCGGCACGAGCACCAGGCCGAGCAGCGAGTAGCGCAGGATCGACGGCCGCGCGCCCGCCGCCCGCGCCACCTGGAGCCAGAGCACCGCCGACAACGAACCTGTGACCGCCAGGTTCGGACCGAGATCGAGCCCGAGCAGCAGCGCGCGCGGATGGGGCGGAACGTGCGCCGAAAGCATCACTGCAGCGGGAAGGTTGTTCACGAGCAGCGACGCTGCGGCCGCGATGCCCGCCGTCTCCCACCGATCGGCATGTGCGACGAGGCTCGAAAACCATCCGACGTCCCGTGCAAGCGCACCGAGCCCGACCGCGACGCCGAGCACGCCCAGCAACAATGCCGGATTCAGCGCGGCGAAGCCGCGAGCGACGGGCAGGCGCGCGAGCAGGGCGACCACGACGCCAAGACCCAGCACCGGCAGCGCGGGGTCAGCGAGCACGAGGACGAGCACGACGGCTATCGCGATGCCCGCCGCGCCCGCGCGCGGCCGGAAGGCGACCGGGTCAGGCTCGCCGCCGCTTCGCCCGCTGAGCTCGTGCCGGAATGCGACGAGGACGAACACGATCGTGAACGCGACGGCGACCGCCCACGACGGTGCAAGTCGTGCCGCGAAGGTCGAGCCCGTGATGTGCTCGTGACGCAGCACGATGAGGTTCGTCAGGTTCGAGCCCGGGAGCAGGATCGACGCGGAGTTGGCCATGAACACGGCGCCGTAGAGAAACGGTCCATCGGGAATCCCGCGGCGCCTCGCGGCCTGGAGCAGGACCGGCGTCATGAACACGACCGCCGTGTCGAGATTCAACAGCGCGGTGACGACCGCCTCGAGCAGAAGCAGGGCGACGAGCAGCGGTGTCGCGCCGCCCGGCACGCGCGATGCGAGCGTGCCCGCGGCGGCGAAGACGCCCTCGCCGGCGGCGGCCGCGCCGATGAGCAGCAGCCCCGCGACGAGCG
>JAOPYX010000075.1 GCA_025964535.1 Actinomycetes bacterium
ACCGGCGCGATCAGCGAGTCGAGCCCGTGCGCCGCCGCGAGACTGCCCATGCGCCGCAGCAGCACGCTGGCGAGGCCGGTACCGCGATGCGACGGGAGGACGTTCATGACGACGGCACAGAGCGTCGTCGGCGAGCCGGCGGCACCGTTCGTCATCGCCCAGTCGATCCCGCGCGGCTCCGCCATGCCGTCCCACGTCACCGGCAGCGTGCAGGCGCTGGCAACGGTCTCCTTCCCGTCCAGCACCCACAACTGAAAGTCGCCGTACACGTCGTACAGCCGCGGCCAGAACGTCGAGACGATCGGATCATGGTCCATGAACGCGGGCCAGAGGTTCGGCATCGTGCCGCGTAGATCTTTCTCGGCATGCGTGAGAATGCGGAGCTTCATCGCCGCAGCAATGCGACGGCCTGCGCTGCGAGACCCTCGCGGCGGCCGGTGAAGCCGAGCCCGTCCGTCGTCGTCGCGCGCACGGCAACGAGCGCCGGCGCGACGCCCAGTGCGTCCGCAAGTCGAGCCCGCATCGCGTCGCGGTGCGGCGCGAGCCGCGGCTCTTGCCCCACGAGCACGACGTCCGCGTTGGCGAGCTCCCAGCCGGCCTCGCGGACGCGCCGCCACGCCTCGCGCAGCAGCTCGATCGAGTCGGCGCCCTCGAGCGCCGGATCCCCCGAGGGGAAGAGCGCCCCGATGTCCTCCATGCCCGCCGCGCCGAGTACCGCGTCGGTGAGGGCGTGCGCGAGCACGTCGCCGTCGCTGTGACCCGCCATCCCCTGCGGATGATCGATGTGGACGCCGCCGAGCACGAGCGGCACGCCGTCCTCGAACGCGTGCGCGTCGAAGCCGGTGCCGACGCGGTAGTCGCTCAACGCCATGCTGCGATCTTCGCCAAGTCGTCGGCGGTCGTGACCTTCAGCAGCTGCGGATCGCCGGGCACGACCGTCACACGGCCGCCACGCGCCTCGACCAGGGCGGCGCAGTCGGTGGCGTCGCCGCCCGCCGCCAGAGCGGCGCGCAACACGTCGGCCGGAAAAGCCTGCGGGGTCTGCACCCCGTAGAGGCCCTCGCGAGGCACAGTCTCGGTGATCGTGCCATCGGGCCCCACGCGCTTCAGCGTGTCGGCGACCGGGAGCCCCGGAACCGCACCGTCCCAACCCTCCGAGAGCGGCGCGAGCACCCGCTCGATCACCGCGTCCGTCACCAGCGGTCGGGCCGCGTCGTGCACGAGCACGACGACCGCGTCGGCCGGCACCTCTGCCATCCCCGCACGCACCGAGTCGGCGCGCGTCTCACCGCCCGGAACGCACGCGTTCACCTTGCCGCAGCCGAGCTCCTCGGTGAGCAGGATCGCCGGCTCCTCCCAGCCCGGCGGCGCGACCAGCACGATCGCGTCGACCCAGCTGGATTCCTCGAGGCGGCGCAAAGGCTCGGCGAGGAGCGGATCCTCGCCGAGCTTTGCAAATGCCTTCGGTTGGTCGAGACCGAGCCGCTCCCCGCGGCCCGCGGCCACGAGGATCGCCCAGACTGACATGACCCGAGGCCGACGGCCGGGCTAGGCGGTCGCCGCGACGGCCTTTTTCTTGGCCGCGGGCCGCTTCTTGCCGTTGCCCCCGACACCAGCAAGCACCCCGTCGAGCCACTCGGCGCACTCTTCCTCGTCCATGCCCTTGGCGTACATCAGCTCGGAGGCGAGGATCTTCTTCGCCTTCACGAACATCTGCTTCTCGCCGGTGGACAGGCCCTTCTCGTGATCGCGCAGCGAGAGGTTCTTGACGACCTCGGAGAGCTCGAGGATGTCGCCGGTCTTCATCTTGTCCCGGTTGTGCTTGAACCGACGATTCCAGTTCTTGGGCATCTCGGTCGAACCGCCGGTCAGTGCCTTCAGCACCACGCCGACTTCCTTCTCGCCGATAACCCTTCGGAGGCCGACCTGGTCGGCGTTCTCACTCGGGACCTGCACGGTCATGTCGTTGTGCAGGATCTTGATCGTCAGGTATTCGCGCTTCGTCCCGAGAACCTCGCGCGACTCCTTCTTGACGACCGTCCCGGCACCGTGGTGCGGATACACCACCTTGTCGCCGACCTTGTACAAGCCGACCCTCCCCTTCGTATCGAGGCTTTACCGCCAAAAGAGCCGGCGCGCGTTCGGCACCGGCCCGAGAGCAACCATTCTAGCAAAAACCGCCTGGAAAAGCCACTTTTTTGGGCTTTTCAGGCTTGCAAGGCCTAGAGTTGGAGGTAGCGGTCGACCAGATTGTGCTCCTGAAGCCGCCGGAGGCCCTCTCGGATCTCGCGGGCCCGGACGGCCCCGACACCCTCGACCGCCTCGAGGTCGCGCTGGGAGGCGCGGACGACCGTGTCGAGGTTCCCGAGGTCACGGACCACGTGCCGGATCACCGCCTCGGGCAGCCGCGGGATGTGGGAGAGCACCCGGAAACCCCTGGGCGCGACGCTGCGATCGAGCGGATTGACGTCCCGGTCGTAGCCGAGCAGCACGCCGAGTCGCTCGAAGTCGCGGAGGTCGCTGTAGCGCATGGCCCGCAGGCCCTCGAGCGCGAGCGTCGCCTCCGCATCGGGGCTCGCGGCGTGGTAGTCGCGCACGATCGCTTCGAGGTCGGCTGGGACGTTTCCGACGAGCTCCTCGAGCTGCATCCGGATCAGCCGGCCTTCGGTGCCGAGCTCGATGCAGTCGCGCTGGATCCGCTCCGCCATCCGCGAGGTCATGGCCGCCCGCTGGAGCACGACGAGCACGTCGTCGAGCGTGACGGCGTTCTGGAACTCGAGCGCCGTGAGGCGCAGCAGCACCTGCTCGAGCCGCTGCCGGTACGTGTCGAGCGTGCCCAGCGCCTGGTTCGTCTTCGCGAGGACGTCGGCGACGGGGTCGAGCTGGTAGCGCGCATGCCCGACGAAGAGCGTCACCGTATCCCGCTGCTGCGACACGGAGATGACCAGAGCACCCGTCTGCTTCGCGACGCGCTCGGCCGTCCGATGCCGCGTGCCCGTCTCGTCCGACGGGATCGTCGGGTCGGGCATCAGCTGCACGTTCGCCCATGCGAGGTGCTTCACCGCCGGGTCGACGATGATCGCGCCGTCCATCTTCGCGAGCTCGTACAGGAGCTGCGACCGGAACGGCGCGTCGAGCCGGAGGCCGCCGGAGTAGAGGAAGGCCAGCTCGTGCGGGTCGCCGAGCACGATCAACGCTCCCTCGTGCGAGCGGATCACGTCGTCGACTCCCTGGCGAAGCGGGGTTCCCGGAGCGATCTTCTCAATCGCCTGGAGCAGCCCCGGCTCGCGGCGCGGGTCGTCTTCCGAAGGCGTGCGGGTGAAGCCGAGCTCCGCCACGGCCCAGTCGGCCCTACTGTCCCGGATCTCCTTCGGCGGATTGTTCGGCATCGAGTCCGGCGCGGATCGCCTGGCGGATCGTCTCGGCCCGCGTCACCCGAAGTGTGCCACGCTTCGGCGTCCCTTCCGGAGCGACGACCGCGGTGAGGCCGAGCTTGGCGCATTCCTCGAGCCGCCGATCGGCCTGCGTGGCCGGGCGGAGCCGTCCGGTGAGTCCGATCTCGCCGAAGGCCGCGATCCCCGCGCGCACCGGCGCGCGGCGTGCGGCGGAGGCGATGGCGAGCGCGACGGCGAGGTCTGCGCCCGGCTCGTCGATGCGGACGCCGCCGGCGACGTTGACGAACACGTCGGCTTGTCCGAGGCCGATGCCGGCGTGGCGCGCGAGCACGGCCACGATCATCGCGAGCCGCTTGGGATCGACGCCGGTCGCGACCCGGCGCGGCATCGCGAGGTCGGACGGAGCGACGAGCGCCTGGATCTCGAGCAGGATCGGGCGCGTCCCTTCGAGGGCACACGCAACGGCGGCGCCGGGCTCGCCGTCCACGGTTCGCCCGAACACCTCGGACGGATCCGGCACGCCCACGAGGCCCGCGCCGGTCATCTCGAAGATGCCCAGCTCGTTCGTCGAGCCGAACCGGTTCTTCGCGGCGCGCAGCACACGGTGCGCGCGGTAGCGGTCGCCCTCGAACTGCAGCACGCAGTCGACGAGGTGCTCCAGCACGCGGGGGCCCGCGACCGTGCCGTCCTTCGTCACATGGCCGACGAGAATCGTCGCGACGCCCGACTCCTTGGAGACGCGAAGCAGCCGGCCCGCTGCCTCCCGCACCTGGGCGACAGAGCCTGGCGCCGAGCTGAGGTCGGCCGAGTAGAGCGTCTGGATCGAGTCGATCACGCAGACATCGGGCCGCTCCGCCTCGAGGGTCGCGCAGACGACGTCGAGCTCGGTCTCGGCAAGGATCTCGACGTTCGCAGCGCCGCCGAGCCGCTCGGCCCGCAGCTTCACCTGGGCGACCGATTCCTCGCCCGTGATGAGCAGGGCGCGGTGCGTGGCACTCATCTCCTGGAGCGCCGTGAGGAGCAAGGTCGACTTGCCCACGCCCGGCTCGCCCCCGACGAGCACGAGCGACGCGGGAACGAGCCCTCCGCCGAGGACGCGGTCGAGCTCGGGTACGCCGGTCGAGATCCGCTTCGCCTCCTCGACCTGCACGTCGACGAGCCGCAGCAAGGGCTTGGGAGGCGCCTTCGACTGCGAGACCTGGCCCACGACCTCCTCGACGAGGGTGCCGTAGGCGGCGCAGCCCGGGCAGCGGCCGAACCAGCGCCCCGAGGCGGTGCCGCACTCGGTGCAGGCGAACTGAACGGCCGGTTTTGCCACCGGACTAGCGTAGGGACGCGGCCGGATGCCGATGGTGACGCCTTCCGCGCGACTTCCCGGCAACGAAAAAGCGGCCCCGCCGCAGGGAGGCCGCTTCGTCGTTGAGGGGGATCACACCGGCCCTCCGCCGCAGGAGGCGAGCCGTTTGGGATATGTCGTTCGGTTGAAGCATCTTCATCTTCTACCCACGGCTCGCTTGACTCCTCCCCTTTCAGGTGGTTCAGCGCACTACTTCACCTACCTACCGCGTCAACTTCACGTACTCGCCGCGTTCCTCCGGCGAGTCACCGTTCCGGGGGAGGCGCATCGACAGAAGGCGCGGAAGCTGAGAGGGCCGGGAGTGCGGACCGCCGCAGACCGTGCTCTCGGCGAACGCAAAGCGGCCGCCTTTCGGCGGCCGCTTGCGTTACCTGGTGTCGAGGTGGCTCAGCCTTCGCTGTCGAGCTCGCCCGCGTCGGCGGGAGCCACGGGCTCCGTCGGCGGGACGGTCACCTTCTCCGGCGTGACCTCGCCGGGAATGAAGGTGATGTCGACCTCGTCGCTCGGCTCTCCGTCCTCGTTCGCCTTGCGAGCGACGAGGATCGTGGAGCCCGGCTCGAGCTGACGCCCGAGCACGTAGTCGGCGAGCGGATCCTCGATGTAGCGCTGGATCGCGCGGCGGAGCGGCCGGGCACCCATCGCCGGGTCGTAGCCCTTGTCGACGAGCAGTTCCTTCGCCTCTTCGGTCAGCTCGATCGTGACCTCGTGGTTGGCCATCTGCTCGCGCAGGCGCTTCAGCATCATGTCGACGATCGACATGATCTCGCTCTTCTCGAGCTTGTGGAAGACGATGATCTCGTCGATGCGGTTGAGCAGCTCGGGACGGAACACCTTCTTGAGCTCGCCCATGACGCGGCTCTTCATCTCGTCGTACGAGAGACCGTTCTCGTCGCCGACCGAGAAGCCGAAGCCCTGGTTCTTCGAGATCTGCGCGGCCCCGATGTTCGAGGTCATGATCACGATCGTGTTCCGGAAGTCGACGCGGCGCCCCTGGGCGTCGGTCAGCT
>JAOPYX010000084.1 GCA_025964535.1 Actinomycetes bacterium
GTGCTCGGCTTCCAGAGGACGAGATCCATGCTCGCTCCCGGCCAGGCGCCCGAGAGGCTGGCCGTCACTCGCTCGCCGCCGGAGAGCGCGATCCGGTAGACGTCGACCGGGTCGTCGTAGTAGTCGACCGTCGCCGTGAAGCTGTAACGCTTGCCCCACAGCGTCTTCGCCTGCGTGCCCGCGTTGTCGTTCGTCTCGTACCGGTCGGGCGGCGGCAGCGGACCGGCCAGCGCTGCGATCGCCTTCGCGATGTCGAGGCGCCCCCAACCGCTCAAGGGGTCGCGAAGCAGCCCGCACCGGGTGCATCCGTTTGCGGCGTTCACGTCGTCGGCCGTGTGCTCGAGCAGCGTCGCGACCTGGCCGTTCGTCAGGCCGGGGTTCACCGCGAAGAGCAGCGCCGCTGCGGCGGAGACCTGCGGCGCGGCGAACGACGTGCCTTCCGGATTGCGGTATTCGTCGGGCCCGCAGTCGGAGTACCCCTGGTCGAGGCACGTGGGCCGCAACGAGGTCATCGTCATCGGGAAGGTCGAGAAGACCCCCTGGCCCGGTGCGGAGATGTCGTTGTAGAGCACGTCGCGGTTCGAGAAGTCGGGCACGTTGCCCGAGCGCGTGAGCGCGCTGACTCCAACCACGTGTGGGAGCGCCGCGGGATAGCTCGCGAACGGCCACGGCTGCGAGAACGCCTCGTCACCGTTTCCCACCGCCGCGACGAGCACCGCTCCCTTCGCGTACGCATACGCGACCGCCTTCGCTTCGATCGCCGAGTACGTGTCGCGGTTGCCGTGCACCGGGTCGCGCACCCCACCGAGGCTGAGGTTGATGACGCGGGCGCCTGAATCCGCCGCCCAACGGATCGCCGCCGCCTCCGCCTGCAGGGGGATGGTGCCGTCCTGCTTTACGACCTTCGCGATCAGCAGTTGCGACGTGTACGCGATGCCGGTGATCCCTTGCGTGTCGAGGTTCGCGGCGATCTCTCCGGCGACGAACGTGCCGTGGCCTTCGGTGTCGACGAGCGGGCTGCCGCCGACGAAGCTCCTCGAGTCGACGATGCGTCCCGCGAAGTCCGGCAGCGATGCGTCGATTCCGGAGTCGACGATCGCGACGCGCACGGGCACGAGGTTCGTCGGCGGCGTTGCCCACGCATCGAACGCGTGATCGTCGGTCAGGTACCACTGCTTCGGCGCGAGCAGGTCTGCCGGTGTGAACGCAGCGGCCGGAGCCGCCGCGGCGAGCGCAGCGACGACGAGCGCCAACAGCAGCCGGCGCATCAGCGGGCCACGGTCTGCGGCGTCGTCGTCGCCGGCGCGTAACCGCGTCCAGGCGTCACGACGATGCGGTACAGGCTTCCGGGCGGGAGCGTCACCGGCACGATGAACGTTCCGTCGGCGTTGACCGTGCCCTCGGCCGCGACCGTCCACGTGAGATCCGGGTTCTGCACCTGCACCTGTACGGGCGCGTCCGGGAGGAGCGGCTGCTCATCGCCCTGTATCTGCCCCGCGTTGACCGCCACGATGCGAACGAGCGGCGCGACGCGGATGCGCACGGAGCCGGCGGCGGCGGCCGTCGTCGCGAGCCGGTAGTCGGTGGTGACCGTCGGTTTCGCGGTGAGCCGCACCGAGCCGTCGGGGGCGGGAGTCACCGGCGCGACGGTCTGCCACGGCGTCGCGGATGGGCGCTGCTCGAAGGAGACGCCGGAGACGCCGCGGATGACGCCGCTGAGCGAGACGGTCGAGCCGTAGACCACCGCGGCGTTCGGCACAGGAGCCGCGAGCGAGAAGATGCCCACGTCGAACCAGGTCGAGCGAAGGCCGAGCGCGCCTCGCAGCTTCGTGCCCGAGACGGGCAGATCGAGTGCCTGCGCGAACAGATCGACCGTCCCCACGCGGCCGGTCGCGGTCCGGGTCGTCGTGATGTCGGTGAGCGGCCCCGGCAGCTTCAGGGCCGAGACCACCGTCTTGCCGGTGACCGGCACAGGGCCCCAATCGTGGTACGGCGAGAGGATGTCGTAGGGATCGGCCACCGATACGAGATACGGCACGGCCGTGCCGGTCCAGTTCGCAGCCGACTCAGTCGCGCCGCCGGACGTCGACGAGAAGAAGGTCGTCGCGACCTTGCCGCCGTAGAACAGGACCTGCCCCTTCGTCGCGTCGACGGCCGCGCTCGTCGCCGGATCCTCGTGTGAGAGGCCGAGATACACCTGGCTCCGCGTGTCGTTGAACACGTCGTACGGCGCGCCCACCTGGCGCGTCGCCATCGCGTACGAGCGCGCTGCGACCGCCTGCGCTTTCAGCGCCTCGCTCGACCAGCTCGACGGCATCTCGGATGGGACGACGCCGTACAGGTACTGCTCCAGTCCGACGAGATTGATCGCGCGGAGCTTCCCGTCGACGACGTCGACCTGGATCTGCCCGCGATACGGCAGCTTGAGCGTCAGCGGCGACGCGCCGCCGGGTCGGAACGTCAGGGGCGGTGTCAGCGGCTGTGGCGTCGGCTGACCGTCCACGGTGAGCATCAGGGTCGCGCCGAAGCTCAGAGGCCCGGCCGCGAGCGTGTGCGTCTTGCCGACGCCGTCGCGCACCGTGAACGGCACGTCGGAGGAGAGCGTCAAGGCCTTCTTCTTGTCGGCGAGCAGCACCCGGACGCTCGAGACCGGCGCCTTGCCGACCGTCGTGCTCGGGTAGTAGTGCGAGAGGATCTGCTCGGCCGGCCAGCCGTGCTGGGCGTAGCCGTACGCGCCGTACTGGCTCATCCCAACCCCGTGCCCCCACCCGTGCCCGCTGAAGACGAGCAGCGGCCCGGAGCCCGCCGGCGCCGAGAAGCATGTCCCGGTGCACACCGACGCGGCGATCGCGGCCGTGCACGAGCCCACCGCGAGCGCTGCGGCGACGACGAGGAGGGCGATCGTACGACGCATCATGGGTAATCGGCAGGGCCGTCTCCACCGACCCCAGCGGAGCGCGACCAAGCTAGCAGAGCCTTTTTCGGGTCCCGTGAAGGGTGAATTCTCCGCGGACGATTCGTTTCATCCCGCCTGGGAACGCCAAACACGCGATGGCTGTCGAGACCGGGCTCCTGCCCGATCGCTACACCGGGCCCCAGCCGATCGGGCAAGGGGGTATGGGCGAGATATACAGGGCGACCGACACCGCCCTGGGCCGTGCCGTGGCCGTGAAGGTGCTCGCCGCGCGCTACTCGCTTGACGAGGCCGTCAGGGAGCGCTTCACGCGCGAGGCACTGGCGGCGGCACGCCTGTCCGGGAACCAGAACATCGTCACGATCTTCGACGTCGGCGAGCACCGTGACCGCCCGTTCATCGTCATGGAGTACCTGGCGGGGGGCTCGCTCGAGCAGCGGCTGCGTGCCGACGGGGTCGAGCCGCCGGCGCAGGCGCTCGAGTGGCTCGAGCAGGCCGCGGCTGCGCTCGACGCGGCGCACGCCGAGGGCGTTGTGCACCGGGACGTGAAGCCGGCCAACCTGCTGCTCGACCGGCACGACAACGTGCACGTGGCCGACTTCGGGATCGCGAGCGCTGCCGGGCTCGGCTCGCTCACCCAGACTGGCACCGTCCTCGGTACCGCGTCCTATCTCTCGCCCGAGCAGGCGACGGGTGGGCGGACGACGCCTGCGAGCGACCGCTATTCGCTCGCGATCGTTGCCTTCGAGCTCCTCACCGGCCGGCGTCCGTTCGAAGGCGACAGCGTGGCGGCGGAGGCTGCAGCGCACGTCACCGGTGTCGTGCCGTCCGTCTGCGACGTGAACCCGGAGGCGCCGTGCGAGCTCGACCCGGTGTTCGCGAAAGCGCTCGCGAAGGATCCCGCGGAGCGATACGGCAGCTGCGCCGAATTCGTTGCAGCCCTTCGCCATGCAATGGACGACGCGGCCGGCGCAACGCACGTGTGGGCGGCGCCGCCACGGGCGCGTCCGGCTCCCCGGCAGCCGAGGCCTGTCTACGCGCGGAGCCGGTCGCGGCCGGCGTGGCTCGTTCCCGTGACGGGGCTGCTCGCGCTGCTGGCCATCGGCGGCGGCATCGCCGTTGCGCGGCTCGGCGGTGGGCACAGCACGCCCGGCGCGCCCGTCGCCGTGAAGACCGTGACGCGGCAGGGTCAGACGGTGACTGTCGCGACGACCGCGCCGACGACCGCGCCCGCGACGACCGCGCCCGCGACGACCACGCCGGCGACGACGGCGCCGACGGGTCAGAGCGGGGACGCCCTCAATGCGCAGGCCTATGACCTGATGAAGCGCGGCGACTTCGCGGGGGCGCTACCGCTCCTGCAGCAGGCAGTGCAGGCGCTGCAAGGGCAGACCGGCAACATCAGCAACGGCTATGCCAACTACAACCTCGGCGTGACACTGATCCGGGTCGGTCGATGTAGCGATGCGATCCCGTATCTCGAGGCGGCGAAGCAGCTCGAGCCGGGACGGCACGAGGTCGACCAGGCGCTGAAGATCGCGCGCCGCTGCGGCGGCTAAACAGCCGTCGAGTCTGCGAGGCGAGCGGCGTATTGCCGCTCGTAGTACTCGCGGTACTCGCCCGACTTGATCGGCTCCCACCAGGTGCGGTTGTCGCGGTACCACTCGACGGTCTCTCGGAGCCCGTCCTCGAAGCTCTTCTTCGGCGACCAGCCCAGGCTCTGCAGCTTCGACGTGTCGAGCGAGTAGCGCCGGTCGTGGCCCGGACGGTCGGGAACGCGGCGGAGGAGTGAGCGATCGGCCCCCGCGAGCTCGATGATGCGTCCGGCGACGTCGATGTTCTCGTGCTCGTCGCCGCCCCCGACGTTGTAGATCGCGCCGGGTCCGCCTTCGTGCAGCACGAGCTCGATGCCCGCGCAGTGGTCTTCGACGAACAGCCAGTCGCGGATCTGGCGTCCGTCGCCGTAGAGGGGCAGCGGCTCGCCGTCGAGTGCGTTGGTCGCGAAGAGCGGGATGAACTTCTCGGGGTACTGGTTCGGGCCGTACGTGTTCGAGCCGCGTGTGATCGACGCGTTGACGTCGAACGTTCGCGCGTAGGCAGGCACGAGCAGATCGCCGGCGGACTTGGCCGCGCTGTACGGGCTCGACGGATGCAGTGCATCGGTCTCCGTGGAGGAGCCGCCGGCCTCGAGATCTCCGTACACCTCGTCCGTCGAGACTTGCACCAGGCGAATTCCCGTCGCGCGCAGATGCTCGAGCAGGACCTGCGTGCCGCGGAACTCCGTGCGCCCGAAGTCCTCGGCGCTGAGGATCGAACGGTCGACGTGCGTCTCCGCGGCGAAGTTGACGATCGCCTCGCAGCCGGCGGCCGCGCGCGCGACGTCGTCGGGCTGCGCGATGTCGCCGTGCTGCAGCTCCACGTCGGCAGGCAGGTTCGCGCGGTTGCCCGAGTAGGTGAGCTTGTCGAGCACGACGACGTCGTGGCCGCTGCGGAGCATGCGCTTGACGAAATGCGATCCGATGAATCCGGCGCCGCCGGTGACGAGGATTCTCACGCGCGCAAGATTAGTGCGCGGTGCCCGAGGTGGCGGGCAATAGTCGCGCGAGCGGCGCCGGCATCCACCAGTTCCAGTCGCCGAGGAGCCGCATCGCGGCGGGCACGATCAGCAGCCGGACGAGCGTGGCGTCGAGGAGGATCGCGACGGCCAGGCCGACGCCGAGCTCCTTCAGGGCCGGCGCACCCGCGACCGCGAAGGCCGCGAACACGCCGACCATCACGGCGGCCGCGCTCGTGATGATGCGCGCCGAGCCGACGAGCCCTTCCGCCACCGCGCGCTCGTTGTCCCCGTGTGCGAGCCAGCGCTCGCGGATGCGCGTCAGCAGGAAGACCTCGTAGTCCATCGAGAGGCCGAACGTCACCGCGAGCACGAGCGCCGGAACGATCGTGTCGACGTAGCCCGGCGAGCGGTAGCCGGCCCAGCCGAGCCAGCCCCACTGGAAGACCGCAACGAGCACGCCGTACGAGGCGCCGACGCTCAACAGGTTCATCAGCACCGCCTTCAGCGGCAGCACGACGCTGCGCAGCAGCACGAGCAAGACGACGTAACACGCTGCCAGGATGAAGAGGAGCATCTTCCAGAGGCCGCCGAAGATCGCCTGCTGCACGTCGAGGTCGAAGACGGTCGCACCTCCGACGATCGCACTCGGCCCCGCCGCGCGCTCGATGCGGTGCACGAGGTCGCGCGCAGGCTGCGATTCCGGCGGAACGGTGAGCCGGGCCTCGAGGAGCCAAAGCGTACCGTCGGCGCTCCGGACCGGGCGACCGACGCGCGCGATACCCGGGATCGACGCGAGCCGGCGCGCAAGCGAGGTCGGCTGCGCCGACGTGACCACGTGCACCGGCGATGCGAAGCCCGGCCCGGCGAGCGACTGTGCGCGCTCGGTCGCGACGCGAACCTCCGCGTTCGCCGGCAGCTCGTCGAGCCCGCGGTTGAACGTCTTCATCGAGAGCAACGGGATCGAGAGCACGAGCATCACGGCGGCGC
>JAOPYX010000099.1 GCA_025964535.1 Actinomycetes bacterium
AGGAGTCGCCCTCCCCCGCGCTCGGCCCTGAGCTGCGCGCCGGCATGAGCGACGCGGCCGTCGCGTTCGCGCGCGCAATCGCCTACGAGAGCGCCGGCACCGCCGAGTTCGTCCTCGATGGGCGCGATTTCTTCTTCCTCGAGCTGAACGCGCGCATCCAGGTCGAGCATCCGGTGACGGAGCTCGTGACCGGCGTCGACATCGTCCGCGAGCAGCTGCGGATCGCGGATGGGCAGCGGCTCGACCTGCGACCCGAGCTGCACGGCCACGCGATCGAGGTGCGCCTGTACGCGGAAGACCCGCGCACGTTCCTTCCGCAAGCCGGACACATCGAGAGGCTGCGCCTTCCCGCGGGTATCCGCGTCGATGCGGGCGTGGAGGAGGGCGATGCGATCGGGACGTCGTACGACCCGATGATCGCGAAGCTGATCGCACACGGGCAGACGCGCGACGAGGCACTCGATCGGCTCGCCGCCGCCCTACGCGAGACGGAAGTCGTCGGAGTGACGACCAATCTTCCCTTCCTGCGCTGGCTCGTCTCGCATCCGCTCGTGCGCGCAGGCCGAACGACCACCGCGTTCCTCACCGAGAGCCCGCCGCTCTCGGAGGCGCCCTCCCGCGCTCCCGAAGGAGCCTGGGCCGGGTCCTGGCGGCTCAACCTTCCGAGCCCTCCGCCGCAGGCCGCCCCCGACATCGACGCCGCTGCGCGCGAGCCGGGCTCCACGCCGGAGCAGGCGGCAATCACCGCGCCGATGCCCGGCACGGTGATCGGCGTGCTCGTCGAGCCCGGGACCCGCGTGACGGCGCGCCAGCCGCTGGTCGTGCTGGAGGCGATGAAGATGGAGACCCCGCTCGTCGCGCCCTACGACGCGACGGTGAAGGCAGTGCACGTCGCTGAAGGCGATTCCGTCGCGGGCGGCGCGCTGCTCGTGGAGCTCGAGGAATGAACGTCGTGCGGGTCGACGATCCGGCCGCCTTCCTCGAGGCGGCCCGCTCGCTGCTGCTCGCGGACGAGGCACGGCACAACCTGATGCTCGGCATTGCGGCAACGGCTCGGCACAATCGCGCGCTCTATCCCGAGTACCTGGCCTGGATCGTCTTCGACCACGACGAGCCGGTCGCCGCAGCGACGCGAACCGCGCCGCACAACCTCGCCCTCGCCGCACCACACTCCGAGGCGGCACTCCGAGCACTGGTGGACGCGATCGACGACGATCTTCCCGGTGTCGTCGGCGCGCAGCCCGAGGTCGATGAATTCGCTGTCGCATGGTCGGCGCGGCGAGGAGTGACGCCGGAGCTGACCTTTGCGCAAGGGATCTACGCCCTCGAACGGGTGCTGCCAGTGCCCGCGGCCGCGGGGCGCATGCGTCGCCAGGAGCCCCGTGACACGGAACTCCTCGTCGATTGGCTCCTGCAATTCGAGGCCGAAGCTCTCCATTCGCTCGGCGACGGCGACGACCGCGCGCGGCGCATCGTCGAGGATCGGCTGAACGCCGATCGCGCAGGCCTCATGCTCTGGGAGGACGGTGAGGCGGTCTCGATGGCCGGCTTCAGCGGCGAGACGCCGAACGGCATCCGCATCGGCCCGGTGTACACCCCGCCCGAGCTGCGGGGTCGCGGCTATGCGACGACCCTCGTCGCGGAGCTGTCGGAGCAGCTTCTCGCCGCAGGACGCCGCTTCTGCTTCCTCTACACGGATCTCGCGAATCCGACGTCGAACGCGATCTACGAGCGGATCGGGTACGTCCGCGTCTGCGAGTCCGCCGAGATCGCGTTCGCGGGCCCGAGCTAGAAGAGTTTCTGAAGCTTCATGGCTGCGCCCATGTCGCCCTTGATCTTCAGCTTCCCGGTCATATAGGCGCTCGTGGGGTTGACGTCACCGGCGACGATCTTCTCGAAGGTCTCCTGTGAGGTCGAGATGACCACGTCGGCGTCTCCACCGCCTTCGGTGACGGCCACCTTGCCGTCGTCCACGTCGACCTTCCACTGGCCGGCGCCCTCGATGTCGAAGACGTAGGAGTTGTTCATGCCGGCGGTCTTCGACGCGTCGGCCTGCGACTCGAGGTTGGCGAAGAACTCCTGGACGGCGTCGGCCATCTCACTCTCCTTCGGCTCAGTGATTGACTGGAGATTCAATCGCGAGTCTACGCACCCGGCGCGGCCCCGGCCTGGGGTAGCATCGCCGCCGCGATGGGGGTCACGATCGAGATCGGTCTGCCGGGTCAGACAGAGGCCGACGCCCTGGCCGTACCCGTCGCACGCCCGCCCCACGGGCTCGGCGGCGAAGGAGGCCGGATCGTGG
The DNA here is from genome assembly GCA_025964535.1 of Actinomycetes bacterium. Classification (GTDB taxonomy): domain Bacteria; phylum Actinomycetota; class Thermoleophilia; order Gaiellales; family Gaiellaceae; genus Palsa-739. The sequence continues at coordinate 2,303 of JAOPYX010000099.1, forward strand.
ACGAGAAGCTCCGCGGCCGGCTGGCCCGGCTGACGTCGAGCGGGGAACTGCGAGGCGACCCGGGTGAGGCGCTCGTACTCCACCTCGACGGGGAGCTCGAGACGCCGCGCGTCGTCGCCGTCGGGATCGGCGACCGCGACCGCGTCGACCTCGACGTGCTCCGCACGGCGGGCGCAGCGGCCGCGGAAGCCCTCTCTCGTATCGGCGGCACCGTGTGCTGGTTGCTCGACGAGACGCTGCCGTTGTCGCTCGCCGACCAGGCGCGCGCGCTCGTCGAGGGAACGATTCTCGGCGGCTATTCCCCGGGGCTCTGGAAGACGCAGGACGATCGCCGGCCGCGCGCGATCGAGCGGATCGTCCTCGGCCACTTCGACACCCAGGAGCTGCGCGAGGCCGCCGACCGCGCCGCGGTCGTCGCCGAGCGGACGAACCGCGCGCGCGACCTCGCCAACATGCCGCCGAACGAGCTGTATCCCGCCAGCCTTGCCGAGCACGCGGTCGAGCTGGCCGGCGAACACGAGCACCTGACGGCAGAGATCCTCGGCCCCGGTGAGATCGACGCGCTCGGGATGGGCGCGCTCGCCGCAGTGGGCGCGGGCAGCCGCAACGAGTCGCGCCTGATCGTCCTCCGCTACGAGCCTCCCGCTCCCACCCGCCCCGACCTCGTGCTCGGGCTCGTCGGCAAGGCGATCACATTCGACTCGGGTGGCCTCTCGCTGAAGCCGGGCGCGCACATGGAGGACATGAAGGGCGACATGGCGGGCGGTGCGGGCGCACTCCACGGCATGGGTGCCGTCGCCGCGCTCGGGCTGCCGGTGCGCGCAATTGCCGTGCTGGCCGCTGCCGAGAACCTTCCCGACGGAAACGCGTTCCGGCCGGGCGACATCCTGCGCGCCGCGAACGGCAAGACGATCGAGATCATCAACACGGATGCAGAGGGACGGCTCGTACTCGCGGACGCGCTCTGGTACGCACGGCGCGAGGGAGCGACCCATGTACTCGACGTCGCAACCCTCACCGGCGCGATGGAGCTCGCGCTCGGCGACCTCTACGCCGGGCTCTTCGCGAACGACGTGGAGTGGCGCGATCGAATCGTGGCGGCGGGTGAGCGCAGCGGCGATCTGGTCTGGCCATTCCCGCTCCATCAGCGTTACCGTCGCTACGTGGACTCGACGTACGCGGACATGAAGAATGCGTCGCTGCTTCGCCAGGGCAGCCCGGTGCTCGCGGCGAAGTTCCTCGAGGAGTTCGCCGGTGAGGGGCCGTGGGCGCACATCGACATGGCAGGCCCCGGCTTCTTCGAACGGTCGCGCGGCGACTATCTCCGCGTGCCGGGCGGCACCGGCTACGGCGTGCGTCTGATCGCCGAGCTGGCCGCGGGGCTCGCGTGAACTACGACCTGACGGACGAGCAGGAGCTCGTTCGCCAGACGGTGCGCGACTTCGCAGTGTCGCGCGTGGCGCCGGTGGCCGAGGAGCTCGACCGAGCGGCGCGCTTCCCGTACGAGCTCGTGGCGGAGCTCGCCGATCTCGGCCTGATGGGCATCCCGATCCCGGAGGAGTACGGCGGCGCGGGCGCAGACACGCTGTCGTACGCGATCGCGGTCGAGGAGCTGACGCGCATCGATTCGTCGGTTGCGATCACCGTCGCCGCACACACGTCTCTCGGGACGATGCCGATCTACTTGTTCGGCAACGACGCACAGAAGCAGGAGTGGCTGCCGCAGCTGACGTCGGGCAAGAAGCTTGCGGCGTTCGGGTTGACCGAGCCCGACGCCGGCTCCGATGCCGGCGCGACGCGCACGCGCGCCGAGCTGCACGACGGGGAGCTCGTCGTGAACGGCTCGAAGATCTTCATCACGAACGCGGGCACCGACATCACGGCGTGCGTGACGATCACGGCGCTCACCGCCGACGGCGAGGTGTCGAACGTCATCGTCCCGAACGGCACGCCGGGCTACGAGATCTCCGCACCGATGCACAAGCTCGGCTGGCATGCGTCCGACACGCGCGAGCTGTCGTTCAAGGACTGCCGCGTGCCGGAGGGCAACCTGCTCGGCGAGCGCGGCAAGGGCTTCCATCAGTTCATGGAGATCCTCGACAGCGGCCGCATCTCGGTTGCATCGATGGGCGTGGGGCTCGCGCAGGGCGCATACGACCTTGCGTTCGCGTACGCGCAGGAGCGGCAGCAGTTCGGCAGGCCCATCTCGAAGTTCCAGGCGATCCAGTTCCAGCTCGCCGACATGGCGACCGAGATCGAGGCCGGGCGCCAGCTCGTCTACCGCGCCGCCTGGCTCAAGGATCAGGGCAAGCCGTTCGCGCTCGCGGCCGCGCAGGCGAAGCTCTATACAGGCCTTCTGTCGAACCGGGCCGTCAACTCCGCCCTGCAGATCCACGGGGGCTACGGGTTCATGGAGGAGTTCGCGATCTCGCGGCTCTACCGCGACCAGAAGATCCTCGAGATCGGCGAGGGTACGAACGAGGTGCAGCGCCTCGTGATCGCCCGCCTCCTCGGCCT
>JAOPYX010000198.1 GCA_025964535.1 Actinomycetes bacterium
CGGGAGATCTCGAGCAGCTCGTTGATGAGCGCCAGGAGATGATGCCCGCCCTGGACGACGTGCCCGGCCCACTCCCGCTGGTCGTCGTTGCCGCCGCGCCGTTGCAAGAGCTCCGCAAAGCCCATGATCGCCGCGAGCGGTGTTCGCAGCTCGTGACTCAGATGCGAGAGGAAGCGGCTCTTCGCCTCGTTCGCACGCTGAGCCTCTTCCTTGGCGAGCCGTACCGCCTCCTGGGCGTTCACCGAGGCGAGCAGGGCGTTGATCTGGTTTGCCAGAGCCGTCACCTCGGCGGGGCCGGAGACGCGCACCGGTGTGAATCGCCCGTCGCGGGCGGTCGCTCTTACGCCGTCGCTCAATCGCTTCATCGGCCCGACCACACGCCGGTAGATCAGGAGCGTGGCGAGCAGGACCAGCGCCAGCGAGGACAGGACCACTGCGAGCTCACGGTTGCGCAGCCGCGTCCCCGCGGCGAGAGCTCGCCCGACGTCCTCGCCAACGAGCAGCTGCCAGTGCGTTCCCGGCACGTGTGCCGCGGCGTAGACGCGACGGGTGCCATCCAGGTCGGCCCGCTCCGTGCGTCCCGATTTTCCGGCGAAGGCGGTACCTGCGACGGACGCGCCGACCCACCGGGCCGGCCGGATCGATCGCGCGACGACGGTGTGCGAACCGGCGGCCAGAACGAGGAACTCCGGGTGCCCGGCTCCCCCGTAGATCGCCTCCAGGCTGGAGGCGACCGTGCGGAGGTCGATGAAACCGGCGACCACGACCTTGCCCGACGCCGGGGCGGCGAAGACGATCGACGGCCCACCGGTCACCGTGTCGGTGAGCGGCGCTCGGAAGACCGGCGAGCGCAGCGCGGCGCCGACCCACGACTGCCCGGCGTAGCCCGGTAACCGGCCGTCGTTCCCGCGGGTCCGAGAGGAGCAGAGGGCTGTCCCGTGCGGCCCCAGGACGTCGAGGTGGCCGCTCATGCCGTTCGGCCCGGCGAAGGTGAGCTGGCAGGCGGTGGGATGGACGAGTGCGCCGACGATCGCGGGGTTCGCGGCGAGCTGGTTGACCGTCGCCTGCAAGAGGCCGACGTCCGCGCCGAGCTCCTTCGCGGCGCCGTGCGCGGCGAAGGCGGCGGCGTCGTGGGCCTGGTGCCGAGCGTCTCGTTGCGACTGGATCTGGACATAGGCGACCGAGGCTGCTGCCGAGGCAAGGAACACGAGGAAGAGCAGCGCGAAGTAGACGGCGAACGGGGGGCTTCGGCGCGGGACGCCGGCCACCCCTTCCTCAGCGTGTGTGACGTCGTCGCCGAGGCCCTGCGCGGAGGATGCTGAGGAGGTCAAGCTACTCACGAGCGTTCGAGCGAGCTCTACAGACAGCGCCCATTAGCCAATTCTCGTTCGCATTCCACAAAAGTCAACCGGGCGGGCGCGCGTGGACGCGACCCTGCCGACGATGGGGCTGCGAGCCGAAGAGCCGGGTCAGACGCGGGCGGCGCGAAAGCCGCCGCGCACGAAGCTCGCTTCGTGGCTGCGCACAGTCGCTTCGTCGAGCTCGTTCTGCGTGAGCGCGCCGATGCGGAGCAGCAGCTCGAACTCGTCGCGGAGGTGCGTGTGCATCATCTCCGGGCCGTCCGTCGCGATCGTGAAGCGCACGCCGTGCTCGACGAACGTCCGGAAGACACTGCGCACTGCGTCCTCGTCGGCGAGCGCCTTCGTCAAGAGGTTCGACGTGGGGCAGATCTCCAGCACGACCTCGGCTGCCTTCAGGTCGCGCATCAGCTCCTCGTCGCCGGCGGCGAGGATGCCGTGGCCGATCCGGTCGGGGCGCAGCACCTCGAGCACCTCGGCCAGCTCTTCCCGGCCCATGTCGCCGCCTTCCTCGCCGACGTGGATCGTCACGCCGAGGCCCGCAGCGCGCGCGTCCTCCACCATCGGCTGCACGGAGCGGTAGTCGTAGCGCACGCCGCCCGGCCGCGGGCCGGCGATGTCGACGCCGACGACGCCGCGCGACGCCCAGGCGATTGCCTTCTCGACGATGATCTCGTTCTGCCGGGCCGTGAACGTGCGGTCCATCATCCGGATCAGCCCCGCCTGCACCTGCGGGTACTCGAGGCTCGCGCGGTCGAGGCCGCGAATGGCGGCGAGGATGATGTGATCGAGGTCGCGCTCGCCGCCGCGGTTCCGTTTCATCGGATTGAACCGCAGCTCGAGCGTCGTGATCTGCTGCGAGCGGTAGGCGCCGCCGATCGCCGCGTGCACCGACACCTCCACCGCGAGCGGGCTCGACTGGATGAGCTCGGTCCAGTGGTAGATCTGGTCGAGCGCGTCGAGGTTCGGCACCCCGCGCGGGTCGCTCACCGTCACGAGCCGGTCGAAGTCCCAGTAGTCCTTCACCGGGAGCGCGATGCCCTGCTCGTGCGCGAGCGTCCAGAGAATGTCCGACGAGACCGAGCCGCCGAGATGGGTGTGCAGCTCGGCGAGACCGTCCATCGACCGAGTCTAACGGCCGAGGGCTACGAGACACTTGGCGCCGTGCGGGTAAGCGATCTCGGCCCTGGACTGAGCGGTGCAGGCGTCCTCCTGGGCCTCGCGGCGCTCGTCGTCGCGGCCGGCGGCGGCTCGGCGGCCGCGGCGTTCTTCATGGTGCTCGCGGCCATGCTGGCCTACCTCTGCGGGGTTGCGTTGCTGCCGCGCCACGGCGGCGTGCCGCTGCTGCGGTGCGCCGCGCTCGCAGGCCCGGTGGGTGCGGCGGGGCTCGCAGTCGCGCTGCCGCTGGTGATCCGGGGCGGCTCCATCGGCACGTTCGAGCAGGCTCTGCTGCTCGGCGCCACGGCGCTGCTGCTGCTCGGCCATGCCGGCGCGCAGGTCCTGCAGGCCGGCGCGGGCGAGCGGCTCGGCGGCTATGCGTTCGCAGCGATCCTCGCCGGCTGGCCGCTCGTCCTCGTGTTCATCGGCCTCGTCGTGCTGCCGGCGGGCGTGCTGCTCTTCGCCGTCGGCGTGGCGCAGTCGCGCGTGCTGCCGCGCGGCGCGGGCTGGACGATGCTCGCCGCCGCCGTGGTCTGGGTGGCCGGCGCGTCGCTCTTCGGCGCGAACGCGACCTTCGCATTCGGCGCCGTGTTCACGGCCGGGTGGGCGTGGCTCGGGCTCGGCCTCTGGCGTGTCGCGTCAGCTCCAGCCGACGACCGCCCAGCGCTTGCCCAGGAAGCGCACGCCCAGTAGCGCGAGCCGCGCGGTGATCAACACGTCGAGGCCGATCCACACCCCGACGATGCCCCAGTCGAGCACGTAGGAGAGCACTGCGATCGGGATGAACACCGCGCTCGCTGCGAGCATCGACCACATCAGATACGCGGTGTCGCCGGCGCCGATCAAGATGCCGTCGAGTGCAAACACCGCGCCGCCGAGCGGCTGCATCAGTGCGAAGAACGGCCACAGCACCGCGGCCTGCTTCAGCACCGCGTGGTCTCCCGAGAACGCGCGCGGCACAGCATGCGAGAGCGGCAGCAGCGCCACCGCGAACACCGCGCCGAGCACCACCGACCAGCCGATCATCCGCACCGCCGACGCATACGCGCCGTCCGCGTCCCCGGCACCGAGCATGCGGCCGACGATCACCTGCCCCGCGATCGCCACCGCATCGAGCACGAGAGCCAGGAAGATGAAGAGCTGGAACGCGATCTGGTGCGCCGCGAGCTGCGCGTCGCCCATCCGCGCCAGCACCGACGCCGCAACGAGGAACGACCCGAGGAGCGCGGTCGTCCGCACGAAGATCTGCCCGCCGATCCGCAGCATCGGGCGGATCTCGCGGAGGCTCGGCCGCCGCGACGCCGCGCGCGGGCGCAGCAGCTCCACGACGAACGCGACGCCCATCCCGCCCTGGGCGATCGCGGTACCCGCCGCCGAGCCCGCGATGCCCCAGTCGAAGCCGTAGACGAACAGCAGCTCGAGCGCGACGTTCACGAGGTTCGCGGCCACCACGATCACGAGCGGCCGTCGCAGGCTCGAGACGCCGCGCATGTAGCCCTGGCCTGCCAGCGCGACGAGCGCGGCCGGCAGCCCCACCGCGGCCACCCGGAAGTAGACGAGCGCGTAGTGGCCCGACTGCCCGTGCGCCCCGAGCGCGCGCAGCAGCGGTCCTGCGGCCGCTTCCAGCAGCACCACGAGCGCCAGCCCGATGGCGAGCGACAGCCAGAGCGCCTGGGCGGCGAGCCGAGCCGCCCGCTCGTGCTGGCCGGCCCCCGAGGCCCTCGCCACGACAGCGGTCGTCCCGTACGTCAGGAAGTTGAAGATCGTGAACGCCGACGAGAGCACCACGCCTGCGAGGCCGAGCGCGGCGAGCTGCGAGCGGCCCAGATGCCCCACGATCGCCGTGTCGACGAGCACGTACAACGGCTCCGCGGCCAGCGCGCCGAGAGCCGGGAGAGCCAGTCGGAGGATCTCCCGATCGTGTGGTGAACGAGCGCGCACCGGTGCGCCGACGATAATGGCCCGGATGAAGGTCGGGATCATCGTTCCGTACTCGTGGTCCTTCTGGGGCGCGGTGGTCGAGCACGCCGAGCTCCAGTCGGAAGCGCTGCGCGCGCAGGGCGTCGAGGTGAAGACGCTGATGGGCAACGACCCGCCCGGTCAGTTCACGCGTGTTCTGCATCCCAGGCACGGCCGCCACGGCAGCCCGCCGCCGGACGTGATCCCGATCGGCCGCTCGGTGATCGTGCCGGCGAACGGCTCGCTGCCGAACATCATCCTCAGCCCACGCTCGATGTTCCGCGTCCGCCAGACGCTCGAGCGCGAGCGCTTCGACATCCTCCACCTGCACGAGCCGATGACGCCGATTCCGTGTATCGCAGCGCTCGCGTGGTACCGCGGGCCGATGGTGGGCACCTTCCATGCGAGCGGCGACCTCGGCTGGATGAAGATCGCGAAGCCCGTATGGGGCTTTCTCGCGGATCGCATCGATCGCCGCATCGCCGTCTCCGAGATGGCGCGCCAGACCGCGCAGAGCTGGCTGCCGGGCGAGTACGAGATCGTTCCGAACGGCGTCCTCATCCCCGATCGAGCCGACCCCGCAGAGCGCGAGCACCGCATCGTCTTCGCCGGCCGGCACGAGCAACGGAAGGGCCTCCAGGTGCTGCTCGAGGCCTGGCCCGAGATCCGCCGCCGCACCGGCGCGAGCCTGCGCATCATCGGCGCCGACCCGTTGCGCGTCCGGTTGCTCATGACCCGGCTGCGCGTGCACGACGGCATCGAGGTGCTCGGCTTCCTCGACCAGGAGCGCTTCACGGAGGAGCTGCTTGCGGCGAAGGTGCTCGTCGCGCCGTCACTCGGCGGCGAGAGCTTCGGCATGGTGCTGACGCGCGCGCTCGCGTGCGCGACGCCGGTCGTCGCGTCGGACATTCCGGGGTATCGCGACGTGATGACGCCCGAGACCTGCGTCCCTTTTCCCGCCGGTGACGGCGCTGCGCTCGTCGCGGCTGTCGAAGGCCTGCTCGCGGATGAGCCCAGGCGTCGCGCGATGGGCGCCGCCGGGCGGCTGCTTGCGCAGGAGCGCTACTCCTGGGACGCGATCGCGCGGCGGCTCATCGCCACGTACGAGTCGGCGATCGCCGAGACGCGCGCCCCGGCGGCGGCGGCCTCGTGAAGCTGCCGCGCGTCCGCCCGCCGCGCAGCACTGTGGGGAGGGCCGCGCTCGGGCTGCCGCTGCTCGCCGGTGTCGTGGCGCTGTTCATCTGGCGCGGGCCGAGCTTCACCGCAATCGGCAATGCATTCGGTTCGGTGCGGTGGGAGTGGGTCGTCGTCGCGATCGCGCTCAACCTGCTCTCCGTGATCGTGCGCGCCCTGGCCTGGACGACGGTGATCCGTTCGGCGATGAAGCCGCCGCATCCCGGGGCGCCGCTCGTCTTCTCGGCGTTCTCCGTCGGGCTCTTCGCGAACGCGGTGCTGCCGGGACGGATCGGCGAGCTCGCACGCGTCGCCGTGCTCACGCGCAAGATGCCCGGGCGCAAAGGAGCGTGGGCGACGCTCGTCGGCACGGTCTTCGCGCATCGCGTGTTCGACGTCGTGCCGGTGGTGCTGCTCGTGATCTACGTCGTCGCGACGGCGAACATCCCGACGTCGGTGCGGGCGACCGCCATCGCCGCGATCTGCATCGGCATCGGGCTCTTCGCGTTCGCCTTCATCACCGCGCGCCGCCCGCAAGAAGCCGTGTCGCTCGAAGGCCGCACCCGTATGCAGCGCGTCATTGCGATGGCCCGGCAGGGCCTCGGCGTGATGCGCTCTCCCGCGGGTGCGTTCGCTGCGATCTGCTTTCAGATCCTCGGTTGGGTCTGCCAGCTCTTCGCCGTGTGGACGGCGATGCGCGCATTCGACATCCACTCGCCGCTGCCGGCGGCCGGCGTCGTCCTGCTGCTGATGAACGTCGTCACGATCTTTCCGTTCTGGCCCGGCAACGTGGGGCTCGTGCAGGTCGCGATCGCGTCGGCGCTCTCCGGCTACGGGGTCGCGTACGGCCGCGGCATCGCGTACGGATTCGGGCTCCAGGCGATCGAAGCGTCGGTGGGCATCGGGGTCGGCGTGCTCTTCCTCGCGCGCGAAGGCCTCTCGATGGCGATGCTCAGGGTGATGCCGAACGCCGCCCAGGCGGATGCGGAAGACCACCACGAGAGCGAGGAGAGCGAGGCGGATGCAGGCGCCGAGAGCGCTCGCTTCCCCCGCTAGCCTCAAGGCCGTGCTCGCCGCACGCGATGCGGCGGCGGCGCTCGAGGACGGGTTCGCACATGTCGGCGTCGAGTGCGACCAGTTGCCGCTCGCAGACGGGGGAGAGGGCACGATCGACGCGCTGTGCGACGAGTGGGACGAGCAGCTCGTGCGGGATGCGTTCGCTCGTCCTCGCACGGCGCGCGTCGGCCGGCGCGACCACGGCGTCGTCGTCGAGGCCGCGCAGGTCATCCCCTTCGACCCGAGCGGGCACGACGTCATGCACGCGTCGAGCCGTGGCCTCGGGGAGCTGCTCGCACAGCTCCAGCCGTCCGGCCCGCTCGTGATCGGCATCGGCGGCACGGCCACGATGGACGGCGGCGCGGGGATGCTCGAGGTGCTCGAGCGGCTGCCCGCGTCCACGACCGTGCTCTGCGATGTCCAAACGACGCTGTACGACGCGCCGCGGCTCTTCGGCCCGCAGAAGGGCGCCACGCCCGGGCAGGTCGCCGAGCTCGAGCGCCGGCTGCGCGCGCGGGGCGATCTCGCGCCCTACGCCGATCTGCCCGGGGCCGGCGCTGCGGGCGGGCTCGGCGCTGCGCTCGCCTCCCTCGGCGCCGAGCTCGTGCCGGGCGCCGCGGCGGTGGTGGAGCTCGCCGGGTTCGACCCGGTGCCGTACGGCCTGGTCGTCACCGGCGAGGGCCGCGTCGACCGGACGACGGCCGAGGGCAAGGCTCCTGCCGAGGTGGTGCTGCGCTGCGGCGTGGCCGGCGTCCCGTGCGTCGTCTTCGGCGGGATCGTCGACGAGCTCGTGCCCGGCGCCGAGACGATCGCCCTCTCCGGCGACCCCGCCCGGGCCGCCCGCGATCTCTTCGAGCTAGGTCTGCGGCTCGGGACGCGACTGCTCGACGCGGCGGGCTAGCTCCTCGACCTTGCCCTGCGCGCTGTCGAGCCGCTCGCGGCAGAACGCGTAGAGCTGCTCGCCGCGCTCCCACAGCGCGAGCGCCTCGTCGAGCGATGCCTGGCCCTGCTCGAGACGCTGGACGATCTGCTCGAGCTCGGCCTGCGCCTGCTCGAACGTCTGCTCGTCGCCGCTCACGGCCGGACGTCCTCGACGCGCGCGCCGAACGCGCCGTCGGCCAGCTCGACGTCGACGCGTGCTCCCGGCGCGAGGCCCGCGGTGCTCGCGACGACGTGCGAGTCCGTCCGGACTATCGCGTAACCTCGGTTGAGTGTTGCCTTCGGAGACAACGCGACGAGCTTGCCTGCGGTCCCCTCGAGCGCCGCCCGCTTGCGCTCGACCATCAGCGCCGGCGCCCGGCGCAAGCGCTCGTGCGCGCGTTCCGCGCGCTCGCTCTCCCTCTCAAGGGTGCGTCGCGGAGCCGCGCGCAGGCGCTCCGCCGAGCGCTCCAGCCGCTGCGCGTCGCGGTCGAGTGTGCGGCGCGCGCAGCGGGCGAGCGACGCGCGCGCACGGTCGAGCGTTCCCGACAACTCAGCCAGCTCCGGCACGACGAGCTTGCCGGCCATCGTCGGCGTCGACGCACGCACGTCGGCGGCGAGGTCGCACAGCGGCGTGTCCTGCTCGTGGCCGACGGCGGACACGATCGGCACGCGGCAGCCGGCGACGGCGCGCACGAGACGCTCGTCGCTGAACGGCAGCAGATCCTCGAAGCTGCCGCCGCCGCGCGTGAGGACGATCACGTCGACGTCAGGTTGCTCGCACAGCGCCCGCAGCGCTGCGACGACGCCGAGCGCCGCACGCGGGCCCTGCACGTACGTCTCCGCCACCAGGATGTTCGCTGCCGGGAACCGTGTCTGGATCGTCGTGATCACATCGCGCTTCGCTGCGGCGTCGTTGCCGGTGACGAGCCCGATGCGCCGTGGGAGCAGCGGCAGCGCGCGCTTGCGGTCGGCGGCGAACAGGCCTTCCGCCGCGAGCGCCGTCTTCAGCCGCTCGAGCGCGGCGAGATGGGCGCCGACGCCGAAGCGCTCGATCGAAAGCGCGCGCAGCCGGAGGTCGCCGCGCTGTTCGTACAGCTCCGGGCGGCCGAAGACGTGCACGCGCTCGCCGTCGACGAGGTCGAGACGAAGTCCGTCGAACCGTCCGCGTGGCATCGTCACGCCGAGCGACGAGCCGTCGGCGGGATCCTTGAGCGTGAAGAAGACGCTCGCCCAACGCT
>JAOPYX010000131.1 GCA_025964535.1 Actinomycetes bacterium
GCCGCCTTCGGCCACCGCTCCATCAGCCCCAGATAGGTGCCGACATAGAGCTGCTGCTCCCACATGGACCGCAACGTCTGCTTCCCCGCCGAGGAGACGACCAACTCAATACCCTTGACGTGCTGACGCAGAAGCGCCTGGGAAGGGCGCCGGAACACGACCCGCCGGATCGTCACCCCGCCCACCCGCAGTGCGGTCAGCCGCGCGAGCTGGCGCTGCGGCCGACTACCACCGACAATCACAACCGCTGCGCCTGCCCGCTTCGGCGACACCGGAGCAGTCGCGCTCGCCGCCGCACCCATTACCAGCGCGACAAGGGCACACCACACAACACCGAGGGATAGCCGTCGGGTCATCACCACGAACCTAAGACGTTCCTGTACGGAAACCATCAGCAGCCTGTTCGGAAACGATCCCTGTACACCACGCGATGATCGCTCAGAACCAACACCGGGACGAGCACGTCGGTTTGCTGTCGCCTGCGACGGAACAACCAGGGCATCATCCTGCTGCTCGACTGCCCACACACACCAGGCGCTACTTCTTCCAGCGCACCTGGATGCGCCGCGCGGCGGTGATGACAACGATTCCGCTTCCGCTCGACCAGCCGTTCCCGTAGCCGGTATCGGTGTAGATGAGCCCGCTCCGCGAGACAGCGATGCCCGCCGGTAAGAACCCGGTGATACCGCCGATCGAGCGGTTGGCGAAGTTGAAGATCGCGTGGGAGCCGTGCGGGGTGACCTCAACAAGCTCCTGACTGTTGATCGCCAGCACATGTCCGTCGGGCGTTCGCACGAGACCACCGAAGCCACGCGGATAGAAGTTGAACCCGCCGTCCGGGAGTCGCATCGTGCCGCGTCGGTCGATCATCAGAAGCGCCTTCGTGTTGAACCCAGCGAGGTACAGGTTCCCGGCTGCGTCGAAGGCGAGCCCGTTGGCACCGTCGGCGGAAGCCTTCGTCGCTGGGCCGCCGATGCCGTAGACGCCCGCGTACTTGCGGATCCCTGCCACTCGCGTCAGTGAGCCGTCGTGTTCGAGACGCAGCACCTCATCGCCGGTCGCAATCAAGAGCCGCCCATCGGGACCGAAGGCGACCGCAGTAGGAGAGCTCACTGCCACAGCAAGCGCACGGCCGCGGTTCGGCGTCCAGCCCAGTCCGCCGTTGCCCGCGACAGTCGTAATGATTCCTTGCGGGGACACCTTGCGGACCCGGTTGTTGCCGGTGTCGGCGAAGTAAAGGCTGCCATCGGCGGCGACAGCCATCGCGCCCGGATTGTTCAGCTCGGCGCCGACTGCTCGGCGACCATCGCCCGAAAATCCCCTTTTCCCGTTTCCAGCGACGACCCTAAAGCGGCCGTTCGGCAGCCGCTCCAGGATCTGGTTGCGCGCGTCGTCTGCGAGGTAGAGACCGCCGCGTGGTGCGAGCGCCAGCGCGCCCGGTCGCTTCGGAGAGATCGCGCCCGCCGCACCGGCTGCTGGAGCAGACGACCTCGCCGGAGGCTCTAGCCGGGTACCGGTGTGACGCATCACCACGTAGACCGCCCCGCCCACGACCACTCCGACCAGCAGCAAGCAAGCGATGAGCAGCCGCCGACGACGCTGCCGCCGCCGCGCCTCCTTGATCAGCGCCTCCGAGTCGTCGTGAGCGAGCGCGACATCCCCCCACACGCGGTAGCCGTTGCGTCTCGTCGTCTTCGGATCGGTCGCGGTCGGCATCGCTGTCACCGAAGACGGATGCTGACGAGCCAATCGCGTTCCCGCTGAGGCCGCGTAAGAAGAGCTCTTTCGTGGCTAGCCGACGCGATGAACACTCACCTGTCCACTGCGCGGCGAGCCGTTGTCGTCCGGCCATAGTTCTTCTGCCTTCGCCGCCGCCTCACGGATCAGGTTGGCGTCGATCTCAACCCGCGTCAGCGCAACCTGCTCGGAGGGCCATTCGGCGACGAACGCGAGCGTCCCGGCTGGGGGGAGCGGCCACACCCAGAAGCCCAACTCCCAGGTGCGCATCCCTCCGCTGCCGCCACGCTGAATGAGCACGGGTCCAGTCGGACGCTCCTCGGTGGCAAAGAAGCGGTAGCCGTCGAACACGGTCGCCTTCGCACCGTCGGAGAACTCGACCCCGAGGCGCAGCGCTTCTTCCGGGATGACGCCCGTGTCCTGTACGTCGTGCCATGCCTGAAAGGGATTGCCGCCGATTCCAAGCCGCTCCTCGCGGCGGCGCAGCGTCAGCGCGAACTCGAAGCCGTTGCGGTAGGCGCGCCCGGAGTGAAGCTGAACAGCGACTCTCGCCTCGCGGGCCAGGATGAGACTCAGCGGAAAGGGGTAAGGCAGCACATTGTCCGGCGGCCCAAGCCACTCAGGCTCGCGGCGCACCACCAGAGGCTCTCTTGGTGGGGGCGGCTCAAAGAAGCTCATCGCCCAAGTCTGCTGACGTCGCCGAGCACGGTCAAGTCAGCAGCCGCGCCGATGTCACAATCCCTGACGGCAGCAGGATTGTCGGACGCCTCGGGTGAAGCACCAGCGCTTGTCATCGCCTCGAACGTGCGACGACGTGCCCGTGAGCGTCGATGGCGGTGATCTTCGTTGGTGTCTTCGTGCCCCACGGGAACATGGCAAGGAAGTAGCGATCAACGACCACGACCCGGTGCTTCGTTCCTCCGGTGGTGACAAGCACCGCGACGGCGGGGACGTGCAAGCGCCCGCTGAGCATCTTGAGCGTCGGATGCGCAGCCGGCGAGCGGTAGCTCCACCGGAGTCTGCTCGACGGTGATGCCGCGAGGTCGCACGACACGCCGTCGGTGGCGCGCGCGTTGCTGCGCTCGTCGGCGGCGAAGTCGAGCAACCAGCACTGCCGACCATCGCGGGCAGGCGCAGCCTAGAGGAGCAGCGGCCCGTCGCGCGTCTTAACCGCGAACACTCCGTGCGCCTGCGTGACATCGACGATGACCGGCGGCGCAGGGGCCTTCGCGTGGGTCTTCTATTCCGACGCAGAGTCGTCGAACGCGCATCGGCCGTGGTCTACGCCGTCCTTGCAGCGGGCGTTCTCACGCTGAACCGCGCCTCAAGCTGATACCCACCGCACGACGACAACCGGACTGGCAACGGCCCGCAGACAGACCGACCCGCCGAGTCTTACAGTCCCTTGAGCGGCGCATCGCGTTGCGCGCCGAGAGCCGCCGACGCGCGACGTGATCCGCTCAGTCGAGTTTCGTTGGTAGGTCAAGTAAAGAGGCGGCGCTGCGCGCCGCCAAACTCGCACGCCCGGCCGCGCCACCCCTCCTCTACGCAACGGAACAACCGCAACGGAACAACCCCACCGGACTGGACGATGGACCGCGAGCGGCGATACGTTCTGCGATGATGGCGGCGTCTTGTCGCTCAAGTCCCTGTTATGCGTCCCGCTCGGTCATAAGTGGACGCCGGACGAAGAAGCAACCGAGGCAACGCTCGTGTTGCGGTGCCAACGGTGTGGGCGAAAGTCAAGCGGAACGCGCGGAGCGCCAACCCTGCATGACAAGGCCGCGGGTGCCGGGGCCTTTGGCACGCGGCTCCGTTAATCGATCGAGGGACATCCCTAACGCTGGCGCACTCGCTATTGATCCTTGTGAGTCGTCGTGGCGTTGCGCTGAAAGGCGATCTCGACGGTACCGGTTGCGGCACTCAGTGATTGCGGATACATGCTGCGGTAGAGAGAAGCCAGCTAGCGGCAGCAAGCAGCGGTGATCCGCTCGGGGTCGTAGGCCCGGGGACGGCGACGTCAGGCGCAATCGCTTGCGTGTAGGCGGTGCCGGTTCGGTCAACGTCGAAGTAGAGCGCGAAGCGGAGGGCTGCGCCGTCGGCGAGTAGGAGCCGGCCGGGGCTGTTTGGCGCTCCGCCGGTCGCTGCTCCGAAGCTTTTGATGTGTGGGCGGCCTCGGAAGGCGACGGCGACCGCTTCTCCAGCGCTGAACGTGGAGCCGCCGGTGATGACCGCCACCGGCGGAGTGGGCCTGAAGTCGGCGACCTTCACCGGCGCGTTCTGTTTCATAAGCCACAGGACATGAGCCGCCACTGGGCGCTACCCCTCAAGCATCATTGGCGAATACTGGCATGGGCGAGCGTGCTCTCTCCGGAGTCGTTGGCGCCAGCCCTCGTCGTAGCGTGTTCATGGAGCGATCTTGAGGTCAGCGCAGCCGCTCACGTCGCCTTCCGGCTTCGGCAGCACCCACCGGAGAGCCGTCCCTATGTCTGATGCGAATGCGGGCTCGAACGGAGCCGTCGGTCGCTAGGTTCTGCTCATGCCGTCCGTACAGGCAACTCCGGCGACCTCCCCACCGCCGCATGAAGCGGCTTCGTTGCGGCGAGGCGGAACAGAGATTGCCGGAGCAGGGAACCCTGCTGGCGCTTCGGACACTACCTCCGTAGTGGCCGAGACAGACCGCCAGTTGTGGGATCGTGCTGTCGGTGGCGACGGTGCGGGCTTCGGCCTGCTCTTCGAGCGGCACGCGCGGTCGGTCTACAACTTCGCGTTCCGCCAGACCGCGAACTGGGCTGCCGCTGAGGATGCCGCCTCCGAGGTGTTCCTGGTCGCGTGGCGCCGACGGCAGGAAGTCGTGTTTACGAACGAGTCCGGGAGCGTTCTTCCGTGGTTGCTCGGCGTGGCCACCAATCTTCTCCGGAATGCTCGGCGTGGTGATCGCCGTGCGAAGGCCGCCATTGCGCGGCTCAATGCGAACGAGGCACACCCGGACTTCAGCGAGGATCTGATTGGCCGCCTGAGCGATGAGGCACAGATGGCCGACGTTTTGCGTGTGTTCGACCGGCTGCCTGAGCACGAGCGGGACGTGCTTGCTCTTTGTGCATGGTCGAAGCTCGAATACGAGGAAGCCGCGATCGCGCTCGCTGTCCCGGTGGGCACGGTGCGTTCGCGTCTTTCGCGCGCGCGGAGCCATCTCCGGGAACTCGTTGAGACGAACGGACACGAACTAGATGAACGAACGGTGACCACATGAACCCGACACTCGACCTTCTCCCGATCCCCGCCGAGCGGGATTTCCCCGCCGAAAGCCTGGTAGCACGCCGCGACGCACTCGTCATGTCGATCGCCGCGGAGCAGCAGCATTCGCGGGCGCCCCTACGGGCTGTGCTGCGCAGCGCCCGCAGTCACATCTCGCGGGTATGGCTTGCGCTGATCGCCGTCTTCGTCGCTGTGTTAGCGCTCGCGCTCTCTAGCCTCTCCGGGTATCAGAGTCGCGGCGGCACGACGACGGAAGCGCTCATCGCGGTTGCAGGTGCTGCCCAGATCATCACTGTCCTTGCGGCGCCCGCAACTCGTGACGGCGTCCGTCTCGGCGGTCAGGTGCTCACGTTGCGATCACGTGAGCAGCTTGCCCGCGGAGTGATCGCCGCAGCATGAGCACCTAGCTCGCGCTCCGAACCGAAGCTATGAGCAGACAACGTTCGAACACGATGCTGCTTGCTGTGGTCCTGGTCGCCCTGACAGGCTCGCTGCTCCTCGCGATCCCGGGCTCGCCCCTTCATCGCAAGCCGACTCTTGGCCTCGATCTGCGTGGTGGGCTCGAGGTTGTTCTGAAGGCGGTCCCACGCGGCAAGGGACTGACAGCCGAAGAGCTCGCGCGCTCGCGCGACATCATGGCGAGCCGCGTCAACAAGCTCGGCGTGTCGGAACCGGACGTGCGCACCCAACCGCCGGACGAGATCGTGATCCAACTCGCAGGCGTGCATGACCCGGCCGCCGCGGCAGCAGTGATCGGACAGACCGCCCAGTTGCAGTTCTTCAACTTCGAAGCCGATGTCATTGGCCCATCGCGGGGCGCCGACGGACGGGTGATCGCGACACCGAGCCTGCACGAGCTGCTCGCGCAGGTGCAAGCACAGACGCGCAACGGAGCGCCAGAGGGCTACTACCTGTTCCGAAAGAAGGCAGCGCGCTACTCGATCGTGCGTGCAGCGCCCACGCGCGTCGAGCTCCTGCGGCCCACCGCTGGGAAGCTCGCCACCGGTGATCAGATGCTCGCTGTTCCACACGGGACTCTGCCTGTGCGTTGCAGCGCAGGCACAGGCTGTCTCGGCGCAACGAAGCAGGCGAAGACCTACTGGTACCTGCTGGCGTTTTATCCCTCCAGTTCGCAGGGGCCACCTGAGCTGACCGGGAACGACCTCCAACTCGCAGGCACACGTTCCGACTTCGACCCGCAGGGCCGTCCGCAGGTCGATCTCTCGTTTACCGGTCGCGGAGCCAGCCGCTTCCAGCAGATCACGAAAATCGAGTGGCAGGAGGGACATCAGGCGGCCGCGATCGCAGGTCATGCAGGTGACCCGAACTACATCGGCGCCTACGCGCGCCACTTCGCGATCGTCCTCGACGGCCACATTCAATCGACGCCCTACATCAACTACACCGATCCCTCCCTCCAGGATGGGATCGCCGGCGGCGGTGCCGTGATAACCGGCATCCAGTCCAGCGCCGAGGCAAAACAGCTCGCACTCGTGTTGCAGACAGGGGCGCTGCCGGTGAAGTTCAACCAAATCCAGCGAACCGAGGTCTCGGCGACGCTCGGCAAGAGCTCACTGCATGAAGCCTGGCTCGCCGCAGCCGTTGGTCTTGCGGTCGTCGCGCTGTTCCTGCTTGTGCTGTATCGGTTCCTCGGGCTCGTCGCAGTCATCGGGCTGGCGATCTATGTCGCGCTCTACTACGCGGCGCTTCTTCTCTTCAACGTGACGCTGAGCCTGCCGGGCCTCGCGGGGGCCATCCTCACGATCGGCGTCGCAGCCGACGCAAACGTCGTCGTCTTCGAGCGGATCAAGGAAGAGGTGCGCGCCGGGAAATCGGTGCGCGCTGCGATCGCGACCGGATACGGCAAAGGCGTCCACACGATCCTCGACGCGAACGTCGTGACCGCAATCACCGCACTGGTGCTCTTCGGTGTCGCGACAGCTCAGGTCAAGGGCTTCGCGCTCATGCTGCTGATCGGAACTGTGATTTCCCTTCTCACTGCTGTTGCTGCGACCCGCGCGCTTCTCGGACTGCTCAGCCGCTTCCGCTGGTTCGACAACCCCCGCTTCATGGGCGCGCATGCAAGCCAGCGGGCAAGCTGGCTCCAGATCGACTTCATGCGCTGGCGCCACCTCTGGTTTGCGATCTCAGGAGTCGCGCTGGTCGTCAGCGCAATCTCGATCGGCGTGCGCGGTCTCAACCTCGGCATCGACTTCCGCGGCGGCTCCCAGATGACGATCCGCTCGACAGTGCCGCAGACAACCGGTGAAATCCAAGCGATCTTCGCACGGCACGGCTTCGCTGACGCCATCGTGCAGGGCAGCGGCTCACAGGCCGATACCGGCTACACCCGCTTCCAGATCAGAACGAAGCATCTCTCAACGAACCAGGAGGCCGCGATCGCCCACGACCTCCGCGCCAAAGCGCACCTGAGCGCCCAGCCGGACGTGAACACCGTTTCAGCAAGCTTCGGCGGCCAGATCACGCGAGACGCGATCGTCGCGATCATCGTCTCACTCGTACTGATCGTCCTCTACATCACCCTCCGCTTCGGCATCAAGTTCTCTGTCCCCGTGATCGCAGCGCTCCTGCACGACCTCGCAATCACCGTTGGCGTCTACTCGCTCGTCGGCCGCGAAGTCTCGACCGCAACCGTCGCAGCCGTCCTCACCGTCCTCGGCTACTCCATCTACGACACCATCATCGTCTTCGACCGCATCAGAGAGAACATGCCGCTGATGCGCAGACAACCCTTCGCCACGATCGCGAACGTGTCGCTCTGGGAAACGATCAGACGCTCACTCGCCACAACATTCATCACGCTCCTACCAATCGCCGCGCTCTTCGTCTTCGGCGGCGCGACGCTCCGCGACTTCGCCTTCGCGCTCATCGTCGGCGTCGCATCCGGCGCCTACTCATCCATCTTCATCGCCACACCACTGCTCGCCATCTGGAAAGCACGAGAGCCGCAATTCGCAGGAGCACGCGATCGCCGACCGGCGCCAACGGTTCCCGCTCCGGCAGGACAGAGCGTCCTGGACGACGTCGTAGTGGCCGCCGATAGCCCGAGCACGTCCGGAGCGGACGCTGCGGAGCAGCTAGCCCAGAGCAGGCGGCCTCAACGTCAGCAGAGACGCCGTCACGCGGTTCATCGACGCCGCCGGTGAGGCACGCCTCCGGACTATCCCTCAAGGCTTGAGAGGCATCCGGCGGGCTGCCCGGTAGTGGGTACCACCGCCCCCGCACGCGCAGATACCGCGCGCGACAAAGGCCATCGCCTCGGAGTGACGCCGATAAAAGCAGGAAGCTGAAAGGGCAACCGAAATTTGGCCCATCAGCGGCGTGCGGTGATCGTCATCGCATCGCGCTGAGCGAGACGGTGCCGATCCCGCCAGGCGGGACGACCGCGACGACGCGGTAGAGGCCGTTCGCGAGCGCTCTCGCGTAGGTCGTCGTGTACGAGTCACCGGTCGGGCAGACAATCCTCACGAGGATGCGCTTGATGCTGACCGGCCGACCGGTGGTATCGCGCAGCCGCCACGTGATCTTCACGTGGTCGCCGCCGGACTTATTCGCCGGGACAGAGGAGGTCAGCGTCGCGCGCACACCGCCCTTCGCGCTCGCCGCCGCCGTCACGGCCTGCATCGCGATCATCAGCAACGCAACAAGCGAAGCCCAACGCACCACCGCCGAAGCGTAGCGCGGCACTCTCCGCACGGCCACTCGGGCGAGAGCGAGTAGCTCAGCCGCGCTTGAGCGCGTCACGGAGCCAGCGCTCATCAGGCACACCACTGGGACCGGAGGCGAGCTGGTAGAGGCGGCAGCCGAACACGAAACGGTCGCGATCATCAGCACCGGGCTCCACGTCGCGGCCATCGACGCGGACTGTCGGTGAGCCGAGGAAGCGCAGGCGCTCGCCGGCCTTCACGTCGGCCACCTCGACTATCCGGATCTCCGGCTCGACATCGAAGTCGCCGCTGACCCGCTCGACGAGCTCGCGAGCAGCCTCATGGTTCGGGCAGCCGTCGAAGTAGAGGATCTCGACCAGCATCGGCTCAGCAGCACTCGCAACTCTCGCCGCGCCAGCTTCCGATGCCTTCCTTCGCCGCAACACCGGCGATCACGAGCGCGGCCGCCGGATCGGCCCACCACCAGCCCGCGAGCGCGTTCGCGAGCAGCCCGACCAGGAGCGCGACCGACAGGTAGGCGCAGATCATGTTCTGGCTGGCCTCGCTGACGGTTGCGGACGAGTTCAGGCTCCGCCCGACGCGGCGCTTGGCGCGAGCGAGCAGCGGCATCGTCGGCGCCGTGAAGGCCGCAAGCCCAATCCCGACCCAGCTCACCGCCGGGTGGTGCGCGCCTGCGAGGTCGCGGATCGACTCGACGCCGATGTAGGCGACGAGGATCGCGTAGCTCGCTGCGATCAGCTTCTGCGCGCGCCGCTCCGCGGTCTCGGATGAGCCGCGGCCGCCGGTGAACAGCCAGACGATCACACCGCCTGCGAGCGCCTCGATCACGCTGTCGATGCCGAAGCCAACGAGGGCGACCGATCCGGCGGCGAGTCCCGCGCCGACCGCGATCGCGAACTCGACCACATGCCAACCGTTCCCGCCCCAGGCGAGCAGCTTCGCGCGCCGCTCGAGCGCAGTCCGCTCCGCGGGCGCCATGACCGGCAGCCGCCGTTGAAGCTCGACGGTCGTCACGCGCTCACCTCCTCTCCGACCGTTTCGAGGAGCGCGAGCCCGCGTGGGGTAAGCGAGTAAAGGGCCATCTTCCCGTCGCGGCGATAGTCGGCAAGCCCCGCCGTACGCAGCGCGCGCAGATGGTGCGAGACGAGGTTCTCGGCTCGCTCGACGACCCATGCGAGGTCGCAGACGCAAAGCTCGCCGCCGTCACGCAGAGCAAGTGCAAGAGTCAGGCGGGTCGGATCGCCTAGCGCGCGATAGCCCTCTGCGAGCGCGCGTGCATCCTGCTCGGAAGGGCGAGCAGCGCGAAGCGTCTCAGCCTTCGGCAGGTCGAGGCAAAGGAGATCGCAACGATCGTCAGCCATACAGACATGCTAACGAGCATTGAGATGTTAGGCTGGCACAAGTGGTTGTGGCCTACCCCTGACTCCCCGGTTCAACGGTCGAGACAGTGACGGCGGTAGTCGAACCCGCGTCCGCAGCCACCCCGTAGCACTGACGAATCAAGGCATCGAACTCGGCCGCACGTAGAACACGGCGCGAGATCAATGCCTCAAGCGGACTTTGCGACTAGCGCGGCGCTTACAGCGCCGTTTTCGCTTACGGGTTGACTACCGCGACGCTTGCCGACGGAGGAGCGTCAAGGTCCTCCGGCGCAAGGACGATCGCGGCGAGCTCGAATCTCGATTCTCAGCCCGCTATCGCAGTCGGCCGAAGGACACTCGCCTGCCCACCCGACGTTCCAGACCCTTCAGCGGTGGACCTTCACACGGAGGTCCGATGGGTATAGCGTCAAGAGCATGACGCTCACGAAACACGCACCGGGTCCGTCGACTCAACCCGCCACCGCGAACCAGAGACGGTTCCGTCGGCACCCGATTGTCACCGTCTTCCTGGCATTGATCGTAGGAGGCGCCATCAGCTCCGGCGCCTCAGCTGCGTCGACACCTGCCACCCCATCGGCATCGACGTCGGCACGGGCCTCGAACATGACTCCCGCACAGCTGCAGGCTGTCCTGTCCGCTAAGAACTACCTGTCGCTGGGCAGCGGGTTCTCCCGCGCTGGGCAGATTAAGCAGCTGACGTCGTCGTACGGGTCCGGCTTCACGTACGCGCAGGCCCTCTACGCGGTGCGCAAGGTCGGCCTGTAACGCCGGGTCTGCCCGGGCACCTCACGCCGGGGGGCAACCGCTTGGCCCGCTTCGCCTTGGAACGGGGGCGCCGGGTACCACGCGCCGGCTTCACGCGACAGCGCTCGCGCTTACGGAACAGCCGCTGAACGTCCGCGATGGCGTGGAACCGCCATTCGCGGCCGCAGTCGCGCGTGTCCCATTCGACGTCCTCGAGGCGGGCATCTAAAGGCGCGCGTCTTGCGCCACGCGTGCGCCACTGGTCGCCCTGCCTGAGCGGTCTTAGGCGGTCTCAGGCAGTCGACGATCGTGATCCTCATGCCGTAGAGACCGCAGATTCGCGTGATTTTGCACGTCAGCGGCGGCCGGGTCTGGGTTTCAAGACCGTCCCGTTCGACCACTCCGGAACCCCGCCGTTCCGGCTTTCTACAGGACTTCGGCGGTGTCGGTGACGGGTCTGAGGATTCTGTCCACCGCGGCGTGGCCGGGGTTGTCGAGGTAGCGGTGCTCGGCGTGGCACAAGTCGAGTGCGGTCAGGCCGTTGTCGTCGCGGAGATTGGGGTCTGCCCCGTGCTCGAGCAGGTACCGAACGCTTGCCGGTCTTCCGTGCTGCGCGGCGACGCGGAGCGGCTGCCGTCGGAACTGCTCGTCGACGGCATCGACAGGAGTCCCTGCGGCGAGTAGCCGATCCATCACCTCGAGCCGCTGGTGGTCCGCGGCCATCGTGAGCGCGCGAACGCGAGCCTGCAGCGGCGTGTCGGCCGTGAGCCATCCGCTCACGTCGCCTGCGGCGGCGCCCTCTTCGATGCTGCGGATGCCGGCGCCTGCCGCGACGAGGAGATCGAGGACGTCGGTCATCCCGAAGACTGCCGCGTGGAGGAGCGCGCTGCCGCAGGGGACACCGCCGGCGTTCGGGTGTGCCGTTGCGTCGAGATCGGCGCCGGCGTCGATCAGCGCGCGCGCCACCTCGGCGTCGCCGTAGCTCGCAGCGGTCATCAGCGGCGTCTCGGTGTCGTCGGGTAGACCATCCATCGGTGCACCGGCGGCGAGCAGAGCACTTGCGACGGCGCCCGTGCCGGGCAGCTCGCGCGGGAGCCCGAGGCGGCGCGCGTCGAAGCGAATCATCGCGATGTAGTTCAGCGGCGCCACGCCGCGGCGATGGTCGCACCAGTGCTCCATCGACTCGGTCGCGAGCGACGGATCTTCCGCGAGGAGGCTGCTCAGGCGCCTGAGATCACGACTGTTGAGGATGTCGCGTCGTTCGACCTCGTGCTTGAGCTTCGGCCAGCTCGAGAAGCCGTACTCGCGCGCGAGCGCGAGTTGCGCCGAGGCAAGCGCGGGGCGGTTGGACACGGTACGGATGCGCTCGAGCGCGCCGGCGTCACCGCTCTTGGCGTCGCGTAGTAGCTCCTTGGCCTGTCGTCGCAGTTGCGCGAGGTCGGGCCGCTCGGGAAGGTCGGGCATGACGTCTCCTTTCGACGGCCAGCGGTTCGCGTGCCAGGCCAAAGGAGAGCGCCACGACGGTCGTACAACGAACAGAGGTGGACTCGGTCCTATCCGCGAACCCGGCGGCGCCCTCTTGCGCCACGCGGATCGTAACGCAGGTCTGCAGTCCGCGTCAGCGACGCACGGTCGCCGGAGCGCCGTACTGGCGGAGCACATCCGGCACGTCGCCCTGGAAGTTCTCGAGCAGCGCCAGCAGCGCGCGATCGGTGACCGCGGTGCCGTTCAGCGTGTGCGGGGTCGCGACGTTCTTGCCGTCGCGGTAGCGGATGCCGAGCCGCCGTGCCTGGTAGTCGGTCGTGTTCGACGTCGACGTCAGCTCCCGGTAGCGACCTTGCGCCGGGAACCAGCCTTCGCAGTCGTACTTCTTCACCGCGGGCGCGCCGAGGTCGCCCGCCGCGACGTTGACGACGCGGTACGGGATCTCGAGCCCCTGGAGGATCCGCTCCTCGACCGCGAGGATCCGTTCGTGCTCATCCGGCGATCGGTCGGGCTCGCAGTAGACGAACATCTCCACCTTGTTGAACTGGTGCACGCGGAACATCCCGCGCGTGTCCTTGCCGGCCGCGCCGGCCTCGCGCCTGAAGTTCGTCGAGTAGCCGGCGTAGTACAGCGGGAGCTCCTCGAGGATCTCGCCCATGTGCATGCCGGCGAGCGCAACCTCCGACGTGCCCGTGAGGTAGAGGTTGTCGCTCTCGACCGCGTAGATGTTCGAGCGGTCGGTGGGGAAGAACCCCGTGCCGTACATCGCTTCCTCGCGCACGAGCACGGGCGGCAGGACGGGCAGGAACCCCTCCTGTGCGACGACGTCGAGCGCGAAGCGATAGATCGCCATCGCGAGCAGCGCCGTGTCGCCGATCATGAAGCCGAAGCGCGCGCCGGACAGCCGTGCGGCACGCTCCATGTCGAAGCGCCCGATCTCGGTGTGCTCCTTCGGATCGGTGAGCGCCGGCGGCTCGCCCCAGCGGCGGATCTCCACCGCATCCTCGTCGGTGTCGCCGTCCGGCGCGGAGTCGTCGGGCGGGTTCGGGATCGGGACGAGCGCCTCGTCGCGGGCGGCTTCGGCCTCCGCGAGCTCCTGCTCGGCCTGCTGGAGCTGCTCCTTGACGCCGCGCAGCTCCTCGAGCTGCTCCGGGGTCGGCTTGCCCTTCAGCTTCGTCTTGCCGCGCAGCTCGTCGACCCGAGGGACGATTGCGCGCCAGCGCTCGTCGGCCGCGAGCCACGCGTCGAACTGCTCGGCGGCACCTTTGCGCGCGAGCTTGCGCCGGAACGCGTCCGGGTCGTTACGGGCTGCGCGCTGGTCGATCACGGGAGGATCACGAGAGAGAGTCTAGGTAGGCCTCGAGTAGGAGTGCGATGCCTTCTTCCTCGACGGACGGCACGACCAGATCCGCGCGACTCAGGATGTCGTCGTGCGCATTCGCGACGGCGACGCCGAAGCCGGCCCAGTCGAGCAGCTCCCGGTCGTTCTCGCCGTCGCCTGCCGCCACCGTTTCCTCGCGTGTGAAGCCGAGACGTTCTGCGACGAACGCAAGCCCGGCGCCCTTGCTCACGTCCGGGTGCGCGAACTCGAGGAAGTACGGGAGCGACTTCGAGACGAACAGCCGTCCGCGGAAGCGCGGCTTCAGCGCATCCTCGAGCGCGTCCAGCGCATCGGGATCTCCGACCGCGACGAGCTTCGTCGGATCTGCACGGAGCCATTCGCGCAGGTCGCCCACCTCATGGATCTCGAGGTGCTGGAAGCTCGCGTAGGCGCGGGCTTCGGGCGTCTCCTTCGCGACGTACAGCTCGTCGTCCACGTAGCAGTTGACATGGAATCCGGCGTCGATCACGGCGTCGAGTGCCTCGAGCGCGACCGGGCGGGGGATAGGGACGTGGCGCAGGAACTCGCCGGTCACGGGGTTCGCCACGACCGCGCCCTGGTAGCAGACGACCGGATCGTCGAGCCCTGCCTCGGTGACGTAAGGGCGCGTGGAGCGGAACATCCGGCCGGTGACGACGATCACGTGTGCACCGCTGGCCCGGACGTTGTGAATCGCCTCGCGTGTGCGCGGACGGAGCACCGCATCCTCTGCGATCAGCGTCCGATCGAGGTCGAAGGCGAAGGCCGCGACCTTGCGCGGGAACGTTGGCGGAAGCTCGAGCAGCGTTACGGCGGCGTGCCGCCGGTGGCCTTCACCACGTACGCGGCGACGTCGGCGATCTGCTGCGGGGTGAGCTGGCCCTTGAAGGACGGCATCACACCTTTGCCGAGTGTGACGCGCGCAGTCGCGAGGCGGTAGTCCGGCTTCGCCTGGTCGAGGTTCGGCCCCACCGTGCCGGTCGCATGTGCGTCGGAGAGCGTGTGGCAGCCGGCGCAGCCGGCCTTGCCGAAGATCCCCTTGCCCGCCACGGGGTCGCCCTTCAACTTGAAGGCGGGCGTCGCGGGCGCGAGGGTCGGTGTCGGCAGCGAGCCGACAACCGTCACCGGAGTCGGAGACACGACGCCCTCGGCTCCGCACCCGGAGAGCAGCACGGCACCGGCCAGCGCGGTGAGGGAGATGAGGGCGGCGCGGCGCATCGGAAGCGCAACTTTACCCATCCGCCGCGCGAGGAGCCGCCGACAACGCACACCTGGTACTCGAAGCTACGATTGACCCATGAAACGCAAGTCTTTTGGACGCGACGCCGGGCTCACCATCCGGCTGCTCGCCACCACCGGTCTGCTCGGCCTTCTCTACGTCGTCTTCGCAGTCGTGCTGCTGAACGTGCTGAACGTCGGCCTCGTCCCGATGATCCTGATCGTGGTCGGCATCGCCGCCTTCCAGTACTGGACGTCCGACAAGCTCGCGCTCGCCGCCTCCGGCGCGAAGATCGTCTCGGAGCAGGAGGCGCCGGACCTGCATGCGATGGTCGAGCGCCTCTGCGCCTTGGCGGGGCTGCCCAAGCCGCGCATTGCCGTGATCCCCTCCGACGTCCCGAACGCTTTCGCCACGGGCCGCAACCCGAAGCACGCGGCGGTCGCGGTGACGGAGGGGCTGTGGCGCCGGCTCGAGCCGCAGGAGATCGAGGCGGTGCTCGCGCACGAGCTCTCGCACATCGCGAACCGCGACGTGCTGATCATGACCCTCGCGAGCTTCTTCGCGATGCTCGCCGCGCTGATCACCCGTTGGGGCCTCTACTTCGGCATGTGGGGTGGAGGCATGGGCGGCGGCAACCGCGACAACAACAACAATCAGGTTCCGGTCTGGCTGATCGTGTTCGTCGTGTCCGTCGTCACCTACGCCGTCAGCTTCATCTTGATCCGGATGATCTCGCGCTACCGCGAGTACACCGCCGACCGCGGCTCCGCGCTGATGACCGGGGCGCCGGAGAACCTGATGAGCGCGCTGCAGAAGATCGCGAGCGGCATCACCCAGATCCCGCAGCGCGACCTGCGCGAAGTCGCAGGGATGAACGCCTTCTTCATCGTCCCGACCAACTGGCGCACCCAGGTCGGCGAGCTCTTCATGGATCACCCGCCGCTCGAGAAGCGGCTCGCAGCCCTCTCGCAGATCGCCCGCGAGATGGGCCGCCCCGTCGCCTAGTTCGCTACCTACATCGGGGCGTCGTAGAGCGCGAGCCAGCGGGAGAGGTCGGTCTCGATCGGCAGCTCCTTCTCGAGCCTCGCCTTCAGCTCGAGCTCGCGCGGGTTGTCGCGCTGCTGCTTCTCGCCCGTCGGGACGAACGGCCAGAACGTTCCCGTCTTGAAGCCGTAGATCCAGTAGACGGGCTTACCGCCGCCGTCGAAGCGGAAGGCGGCCGCGAGCAGCTGGCTCCCGAAGCCGCGCGCCTGGAGCTCGCTCGCCACCGCGTGCACGGCCGTCACCTGATCCTCGAGCTCGGGATCGTGGATGACGATCCACTCGAAGCCGAACGGGTCTCGCTGCCGCTCGAGCTTCGAGCCCGAGCCCTCGGCCACCGTCGCCAGCAGCTCGTCGATGTCGACGTTCGCCTGCGCGAACTCGCCGGCCGAGAGGGGCTTGAAGATGACTGCGCCCACGCCGGCGGGCTTCAGCGCGCACTCCACCTCGAGCGTCACAGCCGCGGTCGTGATGGCGAACAGCCGGTCCGGCGCCGGCTCCTTCAGCTTCTTGCGCCCGAAGAGGATGTCGGTGAGACCCACGCTTACTGCTTCGCCGGTTCCTCGCCCGAGCCGAGCTCCTTCTCGCCGTCGCCTGCGCCGACCTCGGCCTTCAGTCGGGCGAGATCCTGGTCGACCTGGCCGGTGGCGGAGATCTGCGCCAGCTCGCGGTCGAGCTGCGTCTGGTCGCCGGCGGTGAAGTCCTCGAGCGCCCCGCTGGTCGTCAGCTCGTCGATCGCCGACGCGCGGGCCTGCAGCTCCTCGGTCTTCTCCTTCGCACGCTGAATCGCCATCCCGGTGTCTTCCATGCCGCGCCCGATGCCGGTCGCCGCCTCGCCGATCTTCACCTGCGCCTCGGCGGCCGAATACTGCGCCTTCAGCACTTCCTTGGTCGAGCGGAAGCCCTCGATGCGCGCCTGGAGCGTCTGCTGGCCCGCGACGAGCTTCTCCTGCTGGTCCTCCAGCTGCTTGACCTGCGTGTCGAGCCCCTGGAGCTGCGTCTGTGCGGCAGCCTTGCGCTCGAGCGCCTGCCGGGCGAGGTCCTCGCGGTTGGCGGCGAGCGCCTGGCGAGCCTGCGTCTCCAGGGTGACGACGTTCTGCTCGAGCTTCTGAGTCTGGAGCTCGAGCCGCTTCTTCGCGGTGACGACGTCGGCGACGCCGCGCTTCACGTTCTGGAGCTGCTGCTGCATCTGCTCGTAGGAGTAATCGAGCGTCTCGGTCGGGTTCTCCGCCCGGTTGAGCAGCTTGGAGAATTTCGCCTTCACGATCAGCGATGTGCGTGACATCAGGCCGGCCATCCGTCCTCCTTCGTGGGTGCACAGTTAGCCTAGCGCGGTGCTGGTAGAGCGGAGCATGCACCCCGACTGGCTCTCGAACGGCTTCGTGATCGCCGACCGGGAGGGTGGGACGGCGGTATTCGTCGACTCCGGCGCCGACATCGGGCCGCTGCTCGCTGCGGTCGACGCCTGGGGCGCCACGCCCGCCGCGATCCTGCGCACGCACGCGCACCCCGACCACATCGTCCACGAAGACGAGCTTCGGGCGCGTTTCGACATCGACGTCGTCGCGGAGCCGGGAAGCTGGGAGTGGGGAGGCCTGCGCGTGCGTGGCTTCGCAACGCCCGGGCATTCCGACGACATGGTCGCCTTCGTCGTCGACGACGAGGTCGTCTTCACCGGCGACACCCTGTTCAAGGACGCGGTCGGCGGCGGCGATCTCGCGCGCGTTCGCGCCTCGGTGCTGGACGGGTTCATGACGCTGCCCGACGAGCTGCGCGTGCTTCCGGGCCACACCGACGAGACCACGATCGGACGCGAGCGCGCGCACAACCCGTTCGTGCGCGTCTGGACCGGCGCCGAGCCCGAGGGCACCGAGCGCGTCGACGTCGGCGGACGCGAGGCGACGCTCGTCGTCTGGTCGCCCGACTACGACGGCAAGGGCAAGGCCTGGGTTCGCTTCGACGACGGCACTGACGCGATCGTCGGCGGCTCGCGCGTTGGCCGCCGCTGAATCGACCGGCGCGATCCGTCAGACGTCGATGTGGGCGCCCATGATGACGGTCTGCTCGTCCGGTAGGCGGAAGAACTCGGCCGGGCTGGCGGCGTTGTGCGCAAGCGCGATGAAGAGCCGCTTGCGCCACTTGCTCATTCCCGGTGCGTCGGTGTAGCGGAGCGAGATGCGCGAGAGGAAGTAGGACGCGAGCTCCGGGTCGCCGTCGAGCCCGAGGCCGTCCTCCCAGGCTTGGCGGAGCGCATCGGGGATGTTCGGGTCGTCCTGGAAGCCGTAGCGGACGGTGAGGTGGACGATGCCGTCGTCGGAGTAGCCGAGGTCGTCGATGCTCAGCCGCTCGGAGCGCCGGATGTGCGGGACGTTCTCCAGCTTGGCCGATACGATCACGACGTTCTCGTGCAGGACGTGGTTGTGCTCGACGTTCGCGCGCATCGCAAGCGGCGCCGTCTCCTTCGAGGGGTGAGGGAACACGGCAGTTCCCGGTATGCGCGGCACGTCGGCCTCATGGAGCTCGTCGATGAAGCCCTGGAGCGATCCTTCCTTCCTCCTGCGGTTGGCGGTGACGATCTCGCGGCCGCGCTGCCACGTCATCATCACCGTGAAGAGGGTCAGCGCGATCAGGAGCGGCAGCCAGCCCCCGTGCGCGATCTTCGTGAGGTTGGCGGCGAAGAAGGCCAGCTCCACTCCGCCGAAGACGAGGGCGGCGACGCCGACTTGCCACAGCGGCCAGCGCCAGAGGGAGCGCGCGACGACGAGGAAGAGCGTCGTCGTGATGATGAAGGTGCCGGTGACGGCCACGCCGTACGCTGTTGCGAGGCGTGCGGACGAGCGGAAGCCGAGCATCAGGATCAGGACGCCGACGAAGAGCAGCCAGTTCACGGCGGGCACGTAGACCTGGCCGATCTCGCGCTCGGACGTATGGCGGATCGTCAGGCGCGGCAGGAAGCCGAGCTGCATAGCCTGGCGCGAGACCGAGAAGGCCCCGGAGATCACGGACTGTGAGGCGATCACTGTCGCGGCCGTCGCGAGCGCCACCATCGGCATCTGCCCCCACCCCGGCATCAGCAGGAAGAACGGGTTCTTGATCGTCGTCGGGTCGTGCAGGATGAGCGCGGCCTGGCCGAGGTAGTTGAGCGTGAGCGCGGGGAAGACGAGCCCGAACCAGGCGCGGCGGATTGGTGCGCGACCGAAGTGGCCCATGTCCGCGTATAGCGCTTCCGCGCCGGTGATCGAGAGGACGACGGCCCCCATCGCGACGAACGCGATGTACGGATGGGCTGAGAAGAACGACACCGCGTAGCTCGGGGAGAGGCCCTTGAGAATCCCTGGGTGCGGGACGATTTGTCCGAGCCCGGTCGCCGCCAGTACGGCGAACCAGATCACCATCACCGGGCCGAAGAGGCGGCCGACACGGTGCGTGCCCCAGCGTTGGATCAAGAACAGCACGGCGAGGATCGTGACCGCAAACGGGATGACGAGGTGCGAGAGGCTCGGCGCCGCGACCTTCAGCCCCTCGACCGCCGAGAGGACGGAGATCGCGGGTGTGATCATGCTGTCGCCGTAGAAGAGCGAAGCGCCGAAGACGCCGAGCATCACGAGGATCGCGCTCCTCGACGCCGTACCGAGCACCCGCCGTACGAGCGCGGCGAGCGCCATCACCCCGCCCTCGCCCTCGTTGCCGGCGCGCAGGATGAACGTGACGTACTTGACCGAGACGATCAGGGTGATCGACCAGAACACGAGCGAGATCACGCCGAACACGTCGCCGGGCGTCGCCCGCACCGCGCCGTTGTCGATCGAGAAGACCGTCTGGATCGCATAGAGCGGGCTCGTGCCGATATCGCCGTACACGACGCCGAGCGCGGCCAGCGTCAGCGCGATCCTCGCGCCGGTTTTCGCGGTGCTGGCGTCGTCGAGCGGAGTGTCCGTGCCGGCTTCGGGCTCGACGTTCACGGGCCGCAGCCTAGACCTGGGAGTTTTTCGTCCGTTCCAGGCACGTCTGATCCGGACGGTAGCCTCCGGCAGCATGCGCTTGCTCGTCGCCCGCTGTGAGGTTCGCTACTCAGGACGCCTGAACGCCGTCCTTCCCGAGGCGGTGCGGCTGCTGATCCTGAAGGACGACGGCTCGGTGCTCGTCCACGACGACGCGGGCGGATACAAGCCGCTGAACTGGATGACGGCACCGACGTTCGTGGAGGACGAGGGCGAGCGGCTCGTCGTCCGCAAGCTCAAGACCGAGGATGTGCTCGAGATCCAGCTCGTCGAGGTGCTGAGCGACGTCGTCCACGACATGGGCGAGTCGGCGGCGCTTCAGAAGGACGGCGTCGAGCGCCACCTGCAGGAGGAGCTGGCCGCGGCGCCTTCATCCCTTGGTGAGGAGCTGACCCTCGTGAAGCGGGAATGGGCGACGGAGGTCGGGCCGGTCGATCTGATGTGTCGCGACGAGGACGGCGAGTGGGTGGCCGTCGAGATCAAGCGCATCGGCACGATCGAGGCAGTCGAGCAGTTGACGCGCTACCTCGGGTTCATCCGCGCGGACCCTGCGAAGACCGCGTGCCGCGGCATCCTCGCGGCGCAGAAGTTCAAGCCGCAGGCCGTCACGCTTGCGGAGTCACGCGGCATCCGCTGCGCCGAGGTCGACCTTGCGCTGCTCCGCGGCGAGCGCGAGCCCGACCTGACGCTCTTCACAGCCTGACGATCGCCTTGAGATATCCGTCGGGCGGCTCGGCGAAGAGACCCGGCAGGCCGTCGAGCGAGACCTCGTGCGTCAGGAGCTTCTCCCATGGGCGTGCACCGCTCGCGAGAAACGCGAGCGCCGCGCGCACCGTGCGCGGCGTGTGGTGGAACGCGCCCCGCAGCGTCAGCTCTTCGTAGTGGATCCGCCTCGCGTCGAGTGGGACCTCGGTGCGTGCGGGAAGGCCGCTGAAGGCGACCGCTGTGCCGCCGCGGCGTACGAGCGTGACGGCGTCGCGCCAGCCCTTCGCGGTTCCCGTCGCCTCGATTGCGACGTCGGCCCCTGCACCGTCTCCCGGCTCCGCGCCGAAGTCGGGCCCGAGCGCCCGCCGCTGCGCTCGGCCGCCGACGAGCACGGGCCGAGCGCCCGCGTCCGCGATGCACGCGCAGAGCATCAGCCCGATCGGCCCGGCGCCGAGCACCGCGACCGTCTGTCCCTCACGCACCTCGGCCCGCTCGACGCCGTGCAGGCAGCACGCGAGCGGTTCCATGAGCGCCGCCACCTCGGACGAGAGCGAGCGCGGCACCGGCAGGAGGTTCGTGCCTGCGATGCGCGCGGGGACGACGAGCAGCTCGGCGTAGGCGCCGTTCAGCAGCGGGAGCAGATTCTCGCACTGCGCTTCCTCGCCGCGACCGCATGCGGCGCACGTGCCGCACGGCGCCGAGTTCGCCGCAACGACGCGCCGACCGGTCGCGACCTCGGTGCCGCAGAACTCGTGTCCGAAGAGGGAGGGCAGCTTGGAGAGCAGCAGCGGGTGCCCGCGCCGGTACGCCTTCAGGTCGGTGCCGTCGGTCAGTGCGACGTCGACCTGGACGAGGACGTCGCCCGGGCCGGGGCGTGGATCGGGAACGTCTTCGACGCGCAGGTCGCCGGGGCCGTGGAAGCGCGCCGCCCTCACGGCACGAACACCACCTTCAGCGTCTCGCGGCGACGGAACAGGTCGAGCCCCTCGGCGAAGCGCTCGAGCGGCAGCACCACCGGCTCGGGCAGCTCGAGCTCGGGGAGCAGCGACGCGGCGCTGCGCATCGCGTCGGGGGTCGCCGAGCGTGAGCCGATCACGGTCAGCTCCCGCCGGTAGACCGGTTCAGCCGGCAGCGCGCCCGCGTCCGCAAAGACGAGGACGGTGCCGCCGGGCTCGACCGCCGCGAGCGCATCCTCGGCTCCTCCGCCGGCGCAGAGGACCGCCGCGTCGACCGGTCCGTCGGGGGCGCGGCCCGCGCGCCTCGGATCGCTGTCGACGGCGAAGACCTCGTCGCCGCGCGCTTCGAGCACCGCGGTGAACAGACGGCCGACGAAGCCGTTGCCGACGACGAGGACGCGCCCGCGCGGCAGTCGCTCGGCGCCGCGCAACACACACGCCAGCGGCTCGATCATCGTCGCGCGTGCGTCGTCGACACTGTCGGGGACGACGACTCCTTCCGTCGCGAGCACGCGCGCTGCGAAGCCGCCGGGCACGATCGTCTGCGCGGCGAAGCGTTCGCATGTCGACTCATGACCGCCGGTGCAACGCGCGCACGTGCCGCAGGGCCGGTGGTGGATCAGGGCCTCACGGCCCGATGACGTGCGTACCACGACCTCGTGCCCGAGCACCATGCCGCCGGGCGCGCGGCCGAGCTTCTCGACGTCCGAGCCGCAGAGCCCGCACGCGAGCACCTCGACCGAAGGCTCCGGCGCCGCGAGATCCGCGAGCTGCGGCTGACCGTACGCATCCAGGACGACCGCCAGCACAGGCGTATCGTAGGTTCGTCCAACGCGAGGAGGGCCAGATGGCCGTCAAGCTCCACCGCTGCTCGAACATGTGGCTCAAGATCGGCCCGTGCTGGAAGGTCGAGAAGGCACTCCGCGGCATGGGGATCGAGTACGAGGCCGTCGGCGGGCCGGCGCGGCTCGGCAAGCGCGAGTTCCTCGCCGAGAACACGGGCCAGAGGCTCTACCCGGCGATCCAGTTCGAGGACGGCAGCTGGTATCGCGAGGAGTCGAAGGACATGGAGAGAAGACGATTCGCGCCGGCAGGCTGATGGAGCGCGCGCAGGGCGCGACCCCCGCGACGTCTGGCTAAACTGGCGCCCAGCGGGGCCATAGCTCAGCTGGGAGAGCGCCTGGATCGCACCCAGGAGGTCGGCGGTTCGAGCCCGCCTGGCTCCATTCGAAGGAGGCCCTGCAAAGGGCCTCCTTCTCTTTTGCGGGGCCGTCGTCGCGACGTATGACCATGGAGGAGACGGCTCCGGCGACGTCCGGGAGACCAGGGAGCAGATCGGGGCCTTCGACGGGCGCGACGTGCCTGACGAGACGGCCAGTCTTGGTGGCGTCACCAAACCTAGGAGGACGCACATGTCCGTCACGCGCGAAAAGACCGCGGGAATCCCGGCGATCCGGCCCTTCAAGGTCGACATTCCGGGCGAGGCCCTGGACGACCTTCGTCGACGCATCGCGGCTACGCGCCTGCCCGAAAAGGAGACCGTCGCAGACCCCTCGCAGGGCGTGCAGCTCGCGACGATCCAGGCACTCGCCCGCTATTGGGGCAGCGAGTACGACTTCGGGCGCGTCGAGGCGAGGCTGAAGGCCCTCCCGAACTTCGTGACAGAGATCGACGGGCTCGACATCCACTTCATTCACGTCGAGTCGCGTCACGAGAACGCGTTGCCGCTCATCATCACGCACGGCTGGCCTGGCTCGGTGATCGAGCTGCTCAACGTGGTCGGCCCCCTCAGCGACCCGACGGCACACGGCGGCAGCGCAGAGGACGCATTCCATCTCGTGATTCCGTCGATTCCGGGTTACGGGTTCTCCGGCAAGCCGGCGGAAACGGGCTGGGATCCCGTTCGCATCGCACGCGCGTGGGTCGTGCTGATGAAGCGGCTCGGCTACACGGAGTTCGTTGCGCAGGGCGGCGATTGGGGAGCGGTCATCACCGATGTGATGGCTGTAGACGCACCGCCGGAACTGCTGGGCATTCACTCCAACATGCCGGGCATCCTTCCATCGGACCTCGCGAAGGGGTTCGCGCCACTGGTTGTGGCTCCGGCGCCGTCCGGTCTGTCAGCCGAGGAGAGTCGCGCCTACGAGCAGGTGAGTGACGTCTATACGAAGGGCATTGCCTACTCGGTCGAGATGCTGTTGCGGCCGCAGACGCTGTACGGACTGGCGGATTCACCCGTCGCGCTTGCAGCGTGGATGCTCGACCACGACGCGAAGAGTTACGAAGACATCAAGCCCGCATTCGTCGATGGAAAGCCGGTCGGCGGGCTCACGCGGGACGAGGTGCTCGACAACATCACGTTCACCTGGTTGACGAACACGGGCATTTCGTCGGCTCGTCTCTACCGAGAGAACACGTTCGGCTTCTTCGACGTCAAGGGCGTTTCCGTTCCGACTGCCGTGACCGTGTTTCCGAGAGAGCTCTATCAAGCTCCGCGGAGCTGGACCGAGGCCGCGTACCCGAACCTCATCTACTTCAACGAGGTCGACAGGGGTTGCCACTTCGCCGCCTGGCAGGAGCCGCAGCTCTTCTCGGACGAGGTGCGCGCGGGCT
Source organism: Actinomycetes bacterium (assembly GCA_025964535.1). Lineage (GTDB taxonomy): Bacteria > Actinomycetota > Thermoleophilia > Gaiellales > Gaiellaceae > Palsa-739. Next base: position 24,191 of record JAOPYX010000131.1, read on the forward strand.
TCCGGTCGCTTCGCTAGATGACCGTGTTCGGACGTCTGCACATGCCCTCGCTCGGCGGGGCGACCGGGTGGCTCAACTCCGAGCCACTCGGCGCCGCCGAGCTGCAGGGCCACGTCGTCCTCGTGGATTTCTGGACGCTGACGTGCATCAACTGGCTGCGCACGGAGCCGTACGTCCGCGCGTGGTCGCAGGCCTACAGGGACGACGGGCTGGTCGTGATCGGCGTGCACACGCCGGAGTTCTCGTTCGAGCACGAGCGCGAGCACGTGCGGCAAGCGACGAAGGAGCGAGCGATCGACTACCCGGTCGCGCTCGACGACGACTACGCAATCTGGAGCGCCTTCGACAACCACTACTGGCCGGCGCTCTACTTCGTCGACCGAGACGGGATCATCCGCGACCACCACTTCGGCGAAGGACGCTACGAGCAATCGGAGCGCGTCATCCAGCGGCTGCTCGGCGTCGAGCGCGAACTCGTCTCCGTCCGAGGGCTCGGCGTGGAAGCGGAAGCCGACTGGGACAATCTGCGCACGCCCGAGACCTATCTCGGCTACGCCCGCAGCGAGCACTTCGCCTCACCCGGCGGCGCCGTGTTCGACGAACGCCGCACCTACCAGCTCCCCCAGCAGCTGCGCCTCAACGAGTGGGCCCTCGCCGGGGAGTGGACGATCGGCCGTGAGCAGGTCGTGCTCGAACGGGCCGGCGGCAGCATCGCCTACCGCTACTACGCCCGCGACGCCCACCTCGTCCTCTCTCGCGGAACGCGCGAGCCGATTCCCTTCCGCCTGCTCCTCGACGGCGAAGCTCCAGGCCCGTCACACGGCGTAGACGCCGACGAGGACGGCAACGGCGTGCTCCAGGACGGCCGCCTGGCCCAGCTCGTGCGCGAGCACGACGCGGTCCGCGAGCGGACCCTGGAGATCACGTTCCTCGAGCCCGGAGCCCAGGCGTACGTGTTCACGTTCGGGTAGCCAGAGATGTCGACAGACCTCGTCAACCGCGGGTTGCGTTTCGGCGCCGGTATCCCGCGAGCGTAGGCCCGACCGCCGGATCCGCGCGTCTTGGAGTCAGTGCTTCCCAGAGGGCGGTGACCTCCCGCCTGGCACCATTTTGCTCGTTGAACCACAAGGGAGAGGGCCTCATGGTTTTTCTTTTGCCAAGAGCGGCAAAAGAGGGTCGATCATGACTGTCGGCATCCGCATCAAGCTCTCGGGGATCACCCAGGAGCAGTTCGACGAGGTGAACGAGCGCATCGATCCGACGGGCAACCCGCCGAAAGGCATTCTCTTCCACGCTTCGGGCCCGATCGACGACGGCTGGGGCGTGATCGACTTCTGGGAGTCGCGTGCGGCCTTCGATGCCTTCCAGCCGCGAATCCAGGAGGCAGCGGCAGCAGCCGGGGTCGAGATGAACGGGCCGCCCGACGTCAAGGAGTTTCCCGTTCACGAGACCTTCCAGCCCTAGCCGCGCTAGCCCTTTTCGACTAGGACGCGTCCCCACGACGAGGCGCACGGCTTGACTAATGACTGCGGCCGGTCCAGGCTCGCGCGGTGGGACACCTGCCAGCCGAGCCTCGACGGCTGACGCATACCGGTCGCAGTGACGATCGCGCGCGGCGGGTCGAGCGCATCTTCGAGATTCCCGTTCTGATCGCCGCGGCGCTCGTCATTCCCGTGGTCATCATCGAGGCGACCTCGTCGCTTCACGAACCGTGGCGGAGCATCGCCGGGACCGTGAATTGGATCATCTGGCTGGTCTTCGCCGCGGAGCTGGTCGCGCACCTCGCCCTCGTTCAGAACCGCTGGCGGTGGCTGAGGCACCATCCGTTGGAGGTCGTCGTCGTCATCCTGACGCCGCCGTTTCTCCCGGCGAGCTTGCAGACGATTCGCGTCCTTCGGCTCCTTCGACTTCTCCGCCTCTTCCGATTGGCGCAGATCGGGCGACGGCTGTTCTCGCTGGAAGGACTGCGATACGTCTCGGTCATTGCCTTCTTGACCGTGATCGGAGGCGGTGCTGCCTTTGCTGCCGTCGAGAAAGGTCGCTATTCGACGTGGGACGGCATGTGGTGGTCGATTACGACGATCACGACGGTGGGATACGGCGACGTCTACCCGCACACGACGGCGGGTCGTCTGATCGCCGTGATCGTCGCGGTGATCGGGATCGGTTTTGTCGCGATTCTTACCGGCGCCGTAGCCCAACGATTCCTCGCGCCGGCCATGGCGGCGACCGAAGAGCACGTTGCAGAAGAAGCAGCGAGCGTCGATGCCATCTTGTCGGAGCTTCGAGGCGTCATGAAGCGACTCGCCGAGATCGAGGATGACATCGAGCGTCTGCCTCAGCGCGCTGTGTTCTAGCCGCCCTCGCCGAGGAGGCCGAGCGCGAGCCCGCTCTCGAACAGGCGGACGAGCACGTCCCGAAGCCGGCCGGACTCGTCGTCGCTCAACCCGTGCACTTGAGCGGCGAGCTTGTCGGCGTACGCTCCCTCGACCATCGCGACGGCCTGCAGGTCGCAGCGCTCGGCGATCACGGCGTGCCGGCCGCGCGCGCTGATCTCCGTGGCGCCGTCCGACAGCCAGATGCGGTCGACGTCGGATGCCTCGCCGTCGTTGAGTGCGATCGCGAGCAGGACGCCGGAGATGAATGCACCGGCGCCCTGCACGGCGCCGGTGCTGATTCCTTCATCGCCCGCCATCGCGTCCGCGGCGAGGCTGACCGCGGCAAACGTGAGCCGGTCGAGCTCGTCGCCGCGGACGTCCGGCAGCCGGTCGAGCGCCCTGAAGAAGTCGCGCTCGGTGAAGTCGCGCAACTCCTCCATGTCGTCGTTCGCTGTTGTCGAGATCCGGCTAGGCGGTGACCTTGAACTGTGCCACGAGCTTCTCGAGCTCTTGGGCCGTAGACGCGAGCTCCTGCGCCGAGGCTGCGATCTCCTGCGTCGACGCCGAGGTCTGCTCGGTTGACGCAGACACTTGCTCGGTGGACGCGGAGGACTGCTCGGCAACCGCAGCGACTTCGTTCGTCGCCTCGACGATCTCCGCGATCCGATTGCTCATCTCCGAGACCGACGCGCCGATCTCCTCGAACGCAACCCGCGCGGCGTCGACCTTCGTGGCCGAGTCGTCTGTGCGCTGCGCTCCCTGCTCGACCACGTCGACAGTTCGCTGCGTCTCGGACTGGATCTGCGCGATGAGCTCTGAGATGGACGCCGCCGCGTGCTGCGACTCCTCCGCGAGCTTGCGGACTTCTTCGGCGACGACCGCGAACCCGCGGCCCTGCTCGCCTGCACGTGCTGCCTCGATCGCTGCGTTCAGCGCGAGAAGGTTCGTCTGTCCGGCGATCCCGGTGATCGTCTCGACGATGCCGCCGATCTCCTCGGACTTCGACGCAAGCTGCTGGATCGCGGCGGACACCTCGCTCGAGGAGTCCTTGAGCGCCCGCATCGCGGCTGTTGCCTCGTCCGCCGTCGTGACGCCGTTCTCGGCGGCCAGCTGCGCTTTCTGTGCGACGCGGCCCGCCTCCTCGGTGGACGTCTTCGTCTGCTCGACCATGCGCACCTGGCGCTCTGCACCCGACGCGACGTCGCCGACGGCGTTGGCGATCTCGCCGACGGCCTTGCCCGTCTCCTCCGACGTGCTCGCCATCTGCTGCGACGAGGAGCTCATCGTCGACGCCGCCTGCGACACCTCGGCGATCATGGTGCGGAGGTTCGTCGCCATGCGAGAGAAGGCGTTGCCGAGCGCGTCGCGCTCCGACTTCGGCTCCACTTCGACCGTGAGGTCGCCGCCTGCCATCCGCTCGGCCGCCTCGGCCATTCCCTTCAGGTAGACGATCATCCGCTGGAACGCGGCGGCGGTCTGACCGAGCTCGTCCTGCGAGCGCACGTCGACGTTCTGCTCGACGTCGCCGTCGGCGATGCCGTTGGCCGCCCGCAGCATCTGACCGGCTGCTCCGCTGAGCGCGCGGGAGATGAGGAACGAGATCGCGGCGCCGGCGAGCACGGCGATCGCAAGGAGGATGAGGATCAGCGTCGTCGCCGACGACTTCGTCGAGGCCGCCTGCTTGACCGCGGTGTCGGCCCCGGCCTGGTTGAGGCTCGCCCACTGGTCGATCGCGTGCTGCGTCGCCGTATAGACCGGCACTGCTCCGTTCAGGATCTTCCTCGCGGCCGCGTCATTGCCGGCGCTGCTCAGCTGCGCGAAGCCCTTCGTCTGCCGCACGTACGACTGCCAGCCCGTCTCGACCTTCGTCATGGCGGCGCGGTCCTGGGCGTTGGAGATCAGCGGGACAAAGCTCTTGAAGGTTGCCGCCACGGTCGCCGCACGGTCGCTCAGCTGCTGGGCGAGCGCTGCCTGCTCGCTCGCAGTGGAGGCAGACACGTATGCGAACTGCACGCCGCGGTAGTCCATCGTCAGCCCGTCGATCGACTTCACGACGATCATGCTCGGGAGCGCGTCCTTGCCGATCGTGCTTGCGTTGGCGCCGACGGCGCCGACCTTCGTGATGCCGAGAAC
>JAOPYX010000142.1 GCA_025964535.1 Actinomycetes bacterium
ACGTCGCCGCCGGCGCCGCGCCGACGACTCGGCTGCTCACCGAACGGGAGGCCGACGAGCCGCCGGCGCCGCGGCACGAGCGGGAACGTCTGCCGGTCAGCGGACATCGTGCTCAGTCCGCGGACGGGCGTGCCGAGCCGGGCCAGTTCGGTGCCGGCGCGGGCGCGAGCGCAAGGCAGCGTTCCTTGATCAACCCGAGAGCGGCGTCTCGGCCGAGCCTTCGCGTCTCGGCGAGGAACGATGCCGACAGCAGCAGGCGGTGGCCGAGCACCGGCAGGAAGAGCGCCTCGACGTCCTCGGGCACGACATGGTCGCGGCCCTGCAGGAGCGCCCACGCGCGCGCCGTCCGCTCGAGCGCGAGGCTGCCGCGTACCGACGCGCCGAGCGCAACGCCCTCGACCGATCGCGTCGCGCGTACGAGCTCGACCGTCCACTGCACGATGACGTCGTCGATGAAGACCTCTTCGACCGCAGCCTGCAGCGCCTGCACGTCGTCGGCCGACACGACCGGCTCGAGTGAGCTCAGCGGGTGGCCGCGGCGTTGCGCCTGCAGGATCTGCACCTCCGTCGCCTCGTCCGGATAGCCGAGAGCGGTGCGAAGCGTGAAGCGGTCGAGCTGCGCCTCCGGGAGCGGAAAGGTCCCCTCCTGCTCGATCGGGTTCTCCGTCGCGATGACGAGGAACGGCGACGGCAGCGGCCGCGTCACGCCGTCGATGGTCACCTGCTGCTCCGCCATCGCCTCGAGCAGCGCCGACTGCGTCTTCGGCATCGCCCGGTTGATCTCGTCGACGAGCACGACGTTCGCGAAGATCGGGCCCGGGCGAAACTCGAACTCGCGCGCCTTCTGGTCGTAGATCGAGAGCCCCGTGACATCGGTCGCCTGCAGGTCAGGAGTGCACTGGATCCGGGAGAACGTCCCGCCGTCGATGCTCTGCGCGATCGACCGCGCGAGGATGGTCTTCGCCGTGCCCGGCACGTCCTCGAGCAGCACATGTCCCTGACCGACCAGCGCGGCGAGCACGAGGCCGATCTCCTCGTGCTTTCCGAGCACGACCCGCTCGACGTTGGCGAGCAGGCGATCGGGCGTCGAGAGGACAGCCTCACCAAGCACCTCTGCACCGTATCGGCTCAGATACGCTGAGCCGCCGTGGGCCGATCGACGTCGTGATCGTGCCGAAATCGTTTGGGAAGGGGTTCTCCTTGCGTAAGTCAAAGCTGGGTCTTCGTCTCACTGCTCTCGTCGTGGTCGCATTTCTCGCGGCCGTTCTCGGTGGATCGGCGCTTGCGGCGCGCGACTCGGCGTCCGTGACGGTCAAGATGTCCGAGTTCAAGTTCGTCCTGTCGGCGGCCTCGGCACATCCGGGCGCTGTCGTCTTCACGGTCACGAACAAGGGCAAGCTGCCCCACGACTTCAAGATCGGCGGCAAGAAGACGGCCCTCGTCTCGCCGGGCAAGACCGCCAAGCTGTCGGTGACGCTGAAGGCCGGCAAGTACCCCTACCTCTGCACCGTCGCCGGCCACGCCGCTGCGGGCATGAAGGGCACGTTCACCGTCAAGTAGTCGATCGCGCGCCGCGGGCGGCACCTGTCGCCCGCGGCTCTGCGGTCCCTCGAGCTCCCCGGGTTGGACTCGAACCAACAACCCTCCGGTCAACGGGCCCGTGCTCTCTCTTGGCCGCGCAGTCTCCTACCCCGCGATACTCCGCCAGTTTGCGCCTCACTCTGGGCGAGCGTCTTTAGCTTCCTCAGGGCAACCTCTGCGGTAACTGATCTATATGTTCCGGCCAATGCCCGGCATCTTTCTTAGTCATGCGTTCGCCGACAAGGCGTTTGTTGATCGGTTCGAATCGACGATCTTACGCTCGGGTTGCGGCCTGGAAACGTCCGACATCTTTTACTCCTCAGGCGAGGACACAGGAGTGAGGTCCGGCGACGATCTCATGGCGGCAATTCGTGGTGAGGTAGCCACCGCCGGACTCGTTATTGCTTTCATCTCGCCGACCTTTCAGCGGCGTCCCGTATGCATCGCTGAGCTTGGGGCAGCGTGGGCAACGACAGGCCGACTTTTCCCTGTCCTACTGCCCGGCGTTGAGCGGGTGGCACTCGACGGCGTGTTGCGCGGACTTCTCGTGCGCTACATAGATGACGGAGCCGCCCTTGATGAGTTGCGGGATCTAATCGTGACCGTGACAAGCCGAACGACGAGTAGCGCGACCTGGAACCGTTTTCGTCAAGAGTGGTTAGAAGCAGCGCCGGATTTGCGAGCCACGTTGCCACCCGTACATGACGATGGGGTGGAACAACTGGCACGCCGACTGCAGACGCTCGGCATGACGAATTTCTTCGCGTCGCGCGCCGACTACGGTGTTTATCGGCCGCCTGGGACACTCGTTGACTACCTCGACACAGCTGAGGCGCGCATCGATATCGCTGCCTATTGGCTCGGCCAAGGTAACGAGCTGGAATCAATAGCAACGCGCATCGTCGCGATGCTCGAACGAAAACCGGATCTCACGGCGCGAATCGCGATGATCGATCCGGATGGACCCCATGTCGATCCGGTCGCCGATTATCTAGCGATGCGGCCCGCGGAGATGAAGTCGCGTCTGACATCCTCCCTCGACAACCTCGCCGCAGCCCGCGAGAGCGCCAGTCCCGGAGTTCAGCGACGCTTGAATATCCTCACCTACACACAGATGCCTGCTGCGTCAGTAATCATGCTCGACTACGGCACGCCGTCGGGCCGGATCCAGCTCGACTTCAAGCCATTCCGTCGACCTCGGTCGGAGAGCTTCACCTTCGAATTGACGTCTCCAAGCAGGCTGTATACGACCTGCACAGAGGCGTGGATCAGTCTCGTGGACCTCGCGCTCCCGTACAGTCCCCCGGCACCCGACGCTTAGTCGGCACGGTCCACGCTCCCACCCTCGAACGCAGCGAGGACGTCATCCACAATCTGCTGCCGAAGACTGCAGACGATCCGGCGGCGCTCCGTTTGGGGTCTTCCCGGCGTGCCGGGCGGAATTAGCGTTCTTGGGACAACGTCAGCTTCTACGGCGGCGCTCACCACGGTCGCAATCGGACGTCCCGGCCCCGCCTCTGTCCAGTGGATCGCACCGGGCGGAACCGTGTAGAAGTCCCCGCTCTGCATTCGATGTGACTCCCGTTCGGTAATTCTCACAAGCTCTCGCGTTGGAGCCACTACGTCTGTCTCGTTCCGCTGTATGACCCGTGCTACTTCCAGAACCTCCGCATCTCCCGCCTCAGCGCCAAGGACAAAGGGTTCAACACCCAGGATGTGATCGGTAAGGGCCCCTACGAGGACAAAGCTGCGAAGTCGCCAAGGATGGTCGTGCCGCGCGTCGACGCTCGAGTCCTCCTGGCGCGTAAGGTCGCTCCAGACGTGAACCCGAAGCGCCGCGCGCTCCGAGAACTCCCAGCGAAAAACAGCGAACCCAAGCGGGTGGATGACCGCCGCTGAGCAATCGTCGGGGTGATCACGGAAGAGCCGTAGGAAGCTGACGCAGTCGCCCTTGAACGTAGATCGCAAATTCTCGCTATCGAGTTCATCACGCAGCCGCCTCGCCTGCACCCCGACCGGCGTACTCAAGAGATCGATCATGTAGCTCCCCGGGTTGGACTCGAACCAACAACCCTCCGGTTAACAGCCGGATGCTCTGCCAATTGAGCTACCGGGGATCGGCGGGGCAGATTGTAGCCAGGGTCAATCGAGGTCGCGGATCTCGGCGCGGATCCGGATCAGGGCTTGCTGAAGTTGCAGCACCCGCCCGTTCGTCGCCGACGCGAGCTCGCGTTCGAGCCGCCGCTCGCGCAGGCCGAGCAGCAGCTGCTTCGCGGTCGGCACGCCGATGCTCTCGGCGTCGGCGAGGGCGTACAGCTCGGCCAGCAGCGGCGTGAGCTCACCGTCCGCCACCTCCTCGCCGAGCAGGTGAGCGCGGGCCCGGCGGTGCAGCTCGCTGTCGAAGTCCTCGGGCCCGAGCTCCGTCAGGATCGGCTTCAGCGCGGGATGCGCGGCGACGCCGGCGAGGGCTTGGCGCTCGAGCCGCTGGCCCGCGTCGAGCAGTCGTGGCGAGACGATGCCTGCCCTCGAGCTGCCTCGTGACGGGGCCAGCCCCGCCTGCGTCTCGGGCGGCAGGTCGAGCAGGTCGGCGGCCAGGCGCAATGCATCCTGGCGCTCGGGCGAATCCTGGATCGACGCGAGGAACGTGCGGATCGCGGCGAACGCGCTCTGCTTGTCGCGTGCCCGCTCGTGCAGCAGCCGTACGCGGTGCACCGGGTAGCTGACGGGCGTCGCGAGGTGCGCCTCGAACGCCTTCGGGTCGTCGGCCGGATCGGTGCCTTTCGGTAGCGAGACGACCTGCACGTCGAACCCAAAGGGGTCCGCGACCGCGAGCTCCATGCCGCGCAGCGTGGCCTCGGCACCCGCGGCGTCCGAGTCGAAGCAGAGGAACAGCCTGTTCGTGAGGCGCTTCAGCTCGCGCAGCTGGGCCGCCGTGAGCGCGGTCCCCATCGACGCGACGACGGGCATGAAGCCGGCCTGCCGGAGCGCGATCACATCGGTATTCCCCTCGACGACGACGGCACGGTCCTCTTTCGCGATCGGCTGGCGCGCACTGTCGAGGCCGTAGAGCAGATCGCCTTTCTTGAAGACGTCGCTCTCCGGCGAGTTGACGTACTTCGCCTGAAGGCGATCGTCGTCATAGAGCCTCCGGGCCTGGAAGCCGCGGACGTTGCCGCGCGCATCCGCAAGCGGAAAGAGCAGGCGCCGCTGGAAGTAGTCGTTGCCGCGGCTGTTCGCAAGCCCCGTCCCGAGCAAGTCGTCACGCGTGAAGCCTTCCTTCTGCGCGCCGCGCGCGAGCGTGGCGCCGCCCGGCGCATAGCCGAGCCTGAATGCGCGACACACGTCCTCGCCGAGGCCGCGCGACTCGAGATACGCGCGCGCGAACGCGCCCTGCTCGCTGTCCCACAGCACGCGCTCGTAGAACACCGTGGCGCGCTCGAGCAGCTTGCCGAGCCCTTCCTTGCGCCGTCGTTCGCGGTCCGCCTCCGGCGAGATCTCCTCGTACTCGATCTCCACGCCGAAGCGCTGCGCGAGCTTCTCGATGGCACCGACGAAGTCGAGCGAGTCGAGCTTCGTGACGAACGAGATCGCGTCGCCGCCCTCGCCGCAGCCGAAGCACTTGTACGTGCCGCGCGCAGGCGACACCGTGAAGCTCGGCGTCCTCTCCTGGTGGAACGGACAAAGACCCTTGTACGTGCCGCCCGCTTTGCGCAGCCGTACATAGTCCTCGACGAGTGGCAGGATCTCGGCCGCATTCTTGACGGCCTCGACCGAGGTGTCCTTGATGCGCGCCACTACTCGATGTCCGCTGCGTACGTGAGCGCAAAACGATCGGTCATGCCCGCGAGGTAGTCGGTCGCCTGCTCGACGTCCTCGCCCTGCTCGTCGACGAGGTAATCGAAGATGCGACGGATCGTCGTGTCGATCATCGCGTGCTCCGCCACGGAGTGCGGCCCGAGGTACACGCGTTCGAACATGAACGAGCGGAGCGAGAGCATCGCGGCGCCGATCTCGTCGCTCTGCACGATGTCGCCCGCATCCGCGGACGTCTCGACGAGGTCGTGGACGAGCGTGTCGATGCGGCGGGACCCTGTGGCACCGAGCAAGGCGATCTCCTTCTGCGGGAGATCGCTCGCCTCGAGCATCCCTGCCCGGATCGCATCGTCGATGTCGTGGTTGATGTACGCGACCCGGTCGACGATCCGCAGGATGCGGCCTTCGAGCGTGTCGGGCGCCTCCGGCCCCGTGTGCTTGAGGATGCCGTCGCGCACCTCCCACGTGAGGTTGAGCCCGCGGCCGTCGCGCTCCAGCTTCTCGACGACACGCAGCGAATGCTCGTTGTGGCGAAACCCGCGCTCGCCGCGCTCGCGGAGAAGCGTGTCGAGAGCCTGCTCGCCGGCGTGGCCGAACGGCGGATGGCCGAGATCGTGCCCGAGCCCGATGGCCTCGACGAGATCCTCGTTCAGCTGCAGCGCGCGCGCGACGCCACGGGCGATGCCCGTCGTTTCGAGCGTGTGCGTGAGCCGCGTACGGAAATGGTCGCCTTCGGGATCGACGAACACCTGCGTCTTGTGCCGTAGGCGCCGGAACGCCTTCGCATGGACGATGCGATCGCGGTCGCGCTGGAACGGCGTGCGCAGCCGGCATTCCTCCTCGGGCAGGTTGCGCCCGCGGGACTCGTAGGACCGGACGGCGAGCGGCGACAGCCAGCGCTCCTCGTGCTCCCGCACAAGTCCTTCGAAGGCGTCAGCAGTTCGACCGGCGAGCTCCGGCATCAGAGCCAGCGTAATCGCTACCCCCGACAGTGCCTATGGGCTCGCCGAGCCGCTAGATGATGACGGGAACGCTGCCGCCGTCGGCGCTCCAGGCGGCGCCGGTGACGTAGCTCGAACGGGGCGAGCAGAGGAATGCGATCACGGCCGCGATCTCCCCCGGCTCGGCGAGCCGGCCGAGCGGGCGTCCGGCGCCCACGGCGGCGAGCACCTCGTCGTGCGTCTTCCCGCTCCGCGCTGCCTGCTGGTCGGCGAGGCCGCCCTTCCCGAGCCACGCCTCCGTCGCTGTCGGGCCCGGCGTGACGGCGTTGCTGCGGATCCCGTCCTTCGCGTAGACGTCGGCAATGAGGCGCGAGAGCGAGAGCACTGCCGCCTTCGACACGGAGTAGTCCGGCATCGAGGTCGAAGGGCGCTTGCCCGCCGTCGAAGCGACGTTCACGATCACACCGGAGCCGCGCTCGCGCATGCCCGGGAGGACGGCGCGGATCGCACGGACGTAGCTCATGACGTTGAGCTGCCACAGCTCGTGCCATTCCTCGTCGGTGACGTCTTCGAACTGCCGCTGCACCGCCAGCCCGACGTTGTTGACGAGACAGTCGACGCGCCCGAGCTTCTCCTCCACCTCGCGCACGAGTCGCTCCGGTTCCCCGGCGCGAGCGAGATCTGCGGCGACGTGAAGGGTCTCGCCGACACCCGGCGCCTCGTTCCCCCGGCCGCTCGTCACGACCTGAGCGCCCTCGGCGGCGAGCATGCGCGCCGACTCGAGGCCGATGCCGCCGGTCGAGCCGGTGACGAGGCAAACAGTGTTGTCCAGTCCGAGATCCACGGCTCGCTAGCGTAGACGCCTGAATGACGACGCTGCTCCTCATACGACACGGTGAGACCGACTGGAACGCGGAAGGCCGGCTCCAGGGACACACCGACCGGCCGTTGAACGACTACGGCCGCAGCCAGGCCAGAGCGCTCGCAGAACGGCTCGCGGGAGACAGCATCACCGCCGTCTACGCGAGCGACCTGGCCCGGGCCCGCGAGACCGCCGAGATCCTCGCGGAACGCCTCGGCCTCCCGGTCGTTACCGACGCCGATCTGCGCGAGCGCAACTGGGGCAGCTGGGAAGGGCTCACCGGCACCGAACGCGACGGCGTCGAGTACGTCGGGGAGGCAAGCGACGCGCACGGGGAACGCGTGCTGCGCGCCGTGCACCGCATTGCGGAGCTGCATCCCGGCGAGCGGATCGTCGTCGTGACGCACGGCGGGTCATTGCGTCGCATCCAGGTGGCCGCGTACGGGATGGCGCTGCCCGTGATCGAGAACTGCTCCGTGTGGGCGGTCGCCCACGAGGACGGCACCTTCAGGCCGATAGATGGTTGAGGTTGCGACAGGGTGCGTCTGGGGATGGCTCAGGCCAAGCCGTGTGGTCGGGACAGCCATGGGTGAGGCTGGTTGCCTCACCTTTGGCTGGCCCGGCCGCACGGCGCAGTGCATGAGCCACCATCCAGGCGTGCCATGTCGCGGCCTCAGCCATCTACACTAGGAGCGGGCAGCCGTGGAGGATTACACCGGCAAGTACAAGGGCGAGCAGGTCGAGGTGGCACTCTTCGGCGGCGAATACCAGGAGGGTGTCCTCACCGCGTACTGCTACGTCGACGAGGTCGCTCACATCGAGTTGAACGGCCACATTCTCGTGCCGTTGCAGAACATCGCCTCGCTGCACTGTTCGAGCCGCTGCGACGCGCAGCAGAACGAAGACTGGCCGCCGCGCGGCCTGCTCGACGACGAAGGCCCGCGAGACGAGCCTGAGTAGGGCTCTCCGGTGCGCGGCTTCATCGCTTTCCGGAACATCGTCAAGGGATGGCTGCTGCTCGCGGGCATCTGCGGCGTGCTGGCCTTCGCCGGCTGGCAGCTCGGGGGCGTGCGGCTCCTCTCGCTCTTCGTCTTCGCCGGGCTGCTGCTCGTCGGCGGCGCGTACTGGTCGTTCGACCGCGTCGTGCTCGGCATGGTGGGCGCCCGCGAGCTGCCCCTCGGCGAAGCGCCGCTCCTCCACTCGACGGTCGAGCGTCTGGCGGCGATCGCCGGTGTCGCGAAGCCGCGTCTCTACCTGATCCGCGACGGGCTGCCGCGGTCGCTCGCCACCGGCCGCGGGCCGCGGGCCTCATCGGTGGCCGTGAGCGCCGGCCTCGTCTCGGCCTGCACGCCGGCGGAGCTCGAGGGCGTGCTTGCACACGAGCTCGCCCACGTGCGGCACCGCGACGTCGCGATTCAGACCGCGGTCGTCGTGCTGGCGGCGTCGATCGTCGAGTTGAGCCGCATCGGTGGCTGGCTCGAGCGCTCCCTGCTCTTCGTCCTCGGGCCGGTCGCGGCGGCGTGCGTGCACCTGCTCCTCTCGCCGAAGCGCGAGTTCGAGGCCGACCGCGCCGCGGCGCAGATCTGCGGCTCCCCGCACGGCCTCGCCGATGCCCTCCTGCGGCTCGAGCAGGCGGCAGAGCTCGTCGAGTTCCGGGCGAGCCCTGCGACCGAGCCGCTCTACCCGTTCAACCCGTTCATGGAAGACGGGCTCGCCGCGCTCTTCGTCACGCACCCGCCGATCGGCGAGCGCGTCCGCCGGCTGCGGGCGCTCGACCCGGCGTGGCGCGAGAAGCTCGGCAGCGAAGCCGCTTAGCCTTCCAGCCGGTAGACGACCTCGGCGATCTCCTCGCCGCGCGCGTTCGCGTAGCCGCGCTCCTCGCCGTGCGGCTCGAAGCCGCACTTCTCGAGCACGCGGATCGAGCCGGCGTTGTCCTTCGCCGCCCGGCCGTAGAGCGGACGGATCTCCACCAGCCGCAGGAGCTCGGTGAGCGCGGCCGTCGCAATACCTCGGCCCCAGAACTCCGTGCCGATCCAGTAGCTGACCTCGGGCGCATCGAGCTCCTCGTCGCGCCAGAGCATGACGCTGCCGGCGACGCTGCCGTCGACGACGATCGACCTCATCGTGACCGTCTCGTCGGCGCGGATCCGTGCCCACTTCGCGGCGAAGGCGTCGCGGTCCGCCGGGTCGGTCGCGGCGAACGCGGCCATCCGGTTCGCCTCCGGGTCGAGCTGCTGGTCGACGAGCACCGGCAGGTCGTCGTCCTCGACGTCGCGCAGCTCCATCGCCCAAGCGTACGGAAAGAAGCCGAAGGGCCGCCTCTCGGCGGCCCTTCGGCGAATAAAGAAATCGGCGGCGACCTACTCTCCCGGGAGGTTGCCCTCCGAGTACCATCGGCCCTGGCAGGCTTGACTTCTCTGTTCGGAATGGGAAGAGGTATTTCCCTGCCGGTAAGACCGCCGAACTGTCAAAGGCGCAGCGATACGCGCACCTTCAAAACTCCATAGCGACATTGACCAGAGTTCAAATCAAGACCTCGGGCAATTAGTACGGGTGCGCTGAACACATTGCTGTGCTTACACGTCCCGCCTATCGACGTGGTGGTCTCCCACGGCCCTTACTCCTTCTAGAGGATGGGAGCT
>JAOPYX010000144.1 GCA_025964535.1 Actinomycetes bacterium
GCAGCCCCCTTCCGGGGGCGCCGCCTGCCGCAGAGAGTTTCCGCCATCAACCCGTTGGTCCGGGCGCTCGCTGCGTACGCGTCATCGACCCGAGGCGATGGAACTTGAGGACCTAGGCGGCTCGGGCGTACGCAAGGCGTTCGAGCGCCTCGCGGCGCGACGAGACCTTCAGCTTGCGCAGCAGGCTCTTCACGTGCGACCGCACGGTGTGCTCCGAGATGTAGAGCCGGCTCGCGATCGCGTCGGTGCCGAGATGATCGTCGAGCAGGAGCAGCACCTCGAGCTCACGAGCCGAGAGCACCTCGGCGATCACGTCGGGAACGCCGGTGCCGCGCTCGTTCCCCGTGCGCACCTCGTCGAGCAGGCGGCGGGCGATCGAGCCGGAGAGCGCGGCCTCGCCGTTCGCCACGCCTTCGAGAAAGCCGGCGATCCGCTCCGGAGGCTCGGTCTTCAAGAGGTAGCCGGCGGCACCCGCCCGGATCGCGGCAAGCAGGTTGGCCTCGGTTCCGGAGGCCGTGAGGACGACGACCTCGCACTCGGGCGCCTCCTCGCGCAACCGGGGAAGCGCCGCGAGGCCGTCCATGCCGGGCATCGAGAGATCGAGCAGCACGAGGTCGGGCTGCAGGCGGCGCGCTTCGGCCACGGCGGTCGCCCCGTCGGCCGCCTCGCCCGCCACCTCGAAGCCGTGGGAGCGCAGCAACGACGAAAGGGCTTCGCGGGTCAGCGGGTGGTCGTCGACGATCAGGATCCGGGTTGCCACTCGAGACCCTTATCGGCAGGAGTGCTTCTGCCGACAAGAGGGAGGTGAGACAAAGCCGCAGCGACTACCAGTCCTGGCTCCTGGGTGAGATCCTGCTCACCGGCCTCCTCGGTGCGAGCCTGGCGCTCTTTCTTGCATACCCACTGCTCCAGACGAGCTGGGACATGCCGGGGCTGCGCCTCGTCCTCCAGACGACCATGGCGCTTGCGGGACTGCTCGTCGCGGTGCTCGCGGCCGTGCGCTTCTCCGTCGAAGGACGGCGCCTCGATCTCCTGCTCGCGACGGGGTTCTTCGTCACGTCGCTCTCGTCGTTCGCGTTCGCCATCGGGCCGCAGCTCGGCGGCCACACGATTCAGCCGGCCGAGGGCTGGTCGGCTCTCCTCGGCGGCATCGTCGGGCAGGCGCTCATCGCCGCCGCCCCGTTCCTGCGCGGACGGACGAAGTACCGCGACTGGGCGATTGCCAACGCCGTCGCAGCGGCCGGCATCGCGCTTCTCGTTGCGTGGTCGCTCCTACGCGCCGCGGGCACTGCGCTCCCGAATCTCGATCCCGTCGGAAGCGATTCGCAGCCGTTCTATCTCACGGGGACGCTGGCCCTGCAGGCGTTCACGGCACTCGTCGCCCTCATCGGTTGGGGTGAACGCTTCCGCACACGCGGCGACGATCTCGCGCGCTGGCTCGCGCTCGGCTTCACGCTGATGCTCTTCGCGGCGCTCCACCTCGTCTTCCAGCCACTGCTCGCGAGCACCTACGTCTCGCAGGGCGACTTCCTGCGGATGCTCGCGTACCTGCTGATCCTCGTCGGCGCGTGGCGCGCGATCCGCTCCGCCGAGCTCGGCCGCGTCGTGGCCGAGGAGCGCGCACGAGTTGCACGCGAGATCCACGACGGTCTTGCGCAGTACCTCTTCGCGGTCTCGACACACGCGTCGATGCTCGAGGCGGGCGCGCCCGTCGACGAGGTCGCTCCGAGGCTCAAGGAGGCGGCGCTGCTCGCGCAGCAGGAGGCGCGCTTCGCGATCCTCGCCCTCTCCTCCGCGAGCGGAACGGCGCCCTTCGACGCTGCGCTGCGCCGGTACGTCGACTTCCTGACGGCCGACGGAGTGCTCGAGGTCGAGCTCGAGATCGACACCTCGATCCGCCTCGCACCCGACGAGCAGATCGAGGTCTTCCGGATCGTGCAGGAGGGACTCGCGAACGTGCGCAGGCACGCGAACGCAACGCAGGCGGAGGTGACGATCGGTGAGCGTCCGTTCGGCGAGCGCTACGTCAGCATCACCGACGACGGCGCGGGCTTCGACGGCGGCGAGACCCCCGGCGGCCAGGGACTGAAGAACATGCGCGCCCGCGCCGAGTCGATCGAGGGCGGCTTCTCGTTGCGCTCCACGCCCGGGCGCGGCACCGCGCTCGAAGTCGTCCTGCGGACGTAGATGGCTGATGCCACACCCGTGCACGCCTGGATGGTGGCTCATGCGCTGCGCCGGATCGGCCCGTTCAGCCTTGGACAGGCAAACCAGCCTGGCCTTCGGCTGAACGAGCCGCCCGTCTTGGCCTGAGCCATCCCCAGACGCACCCGGGCGTGGCATCAACCATCTAGCGGTACGTAACCGGCTCGCGCTTGCCGCTCGCGGCCGAGCGCAGGATCGCGTCGCACACCTCGGCGACGCGATAGCCGTCCTCGAACGTCGCCGCATGCGGCGCGACCGTGCCGCCGCCTGCGATCGCCGTCAGCAGGTGGTGGAACTCGTGGATGAACGTGTCGCCCCAGCCGATGATGTGTCCCGGCGGCCACCAGTACTGCATGAACGGATGCTCGGGCTCGGTGACCATCACGCGCCGGAAGCCTGGGCCGTCGGAGACCTGCAGCTCGTTGAGCCTCTCGACGTCGAACGCGATCGAGCCCTCCGAGCCGTTGATCTCGAATGTGTTCGAGTTCACGCGCCCGCGCGCAAGGCGCGAGGCTTCGAGCGTTCCGATCGTGCCGTCCTCCCACTCGGCGGCGGCGACGAACGCGTCATCGACCTCGTGGCCGTCGACGTATGTCTTCACCTCTGCCGAGACGGTCGCAAGCTCGCCGACGAGATAGCGCGAGAGATCGATGATGTGCGCGCCGAGATCGCCGAGCGCACCGCTGCCGGCGCGCGCTTTCGTGAAGTGCCAGTCGTCGACCGGTGCGTCCCAGCCCCACGACTGGAGGTAGCGCGCGCGGAAATGCACGACCTTCCCGATGGCGCCGCTCTCCACCATCTGCCGCGCCAACCGCACTGCCGGGACGAAGCGATAGTTGAAGCCGCATTGGTGTACGACGCCCGCCTCCTCGGCGGCCTTCCACATCGTGTGCGACTCCTCGGCGTCCATGCCCAGCGGCTTCTCGCAGAAGACGTGCTTGCCCGCGCGCGCCGCCCCGATCGTCGGCTCGGCGTGTACCGCGTTCGGTCCGCCGTTGTCGAAGAGCTGCACACGCTTGTCTGCCACCTGCTCGTGCCAGTCGGTGACGACGTCCCCCCAGCCGTAGCGCCGGGCAACGACCGCAGCCGCGTCGCGGTTGCGCCCGGAGAGCGACACGAGCTCGGGCAGGAGCGGCGGATCGAGCTCACGCAGCGCACGGAACGCGCGCGAGTGCGCCTTGCCCATGAACGAGTAGCCGAGCATCGCGACGCCGATGGTCGGCGTTTCGCCGGCGGCCACTACGCCATCTCCAGCGCCGCGTGCAGCGACGCCTCGGTCTCGGGATCGAAGAAGTGCAGCCGCCGCGTGTCCACGCGGACATCGACGGTGTCCCCGGCGCGAATCCCGCTCCGCGGCTCGAAGCTCGCGCAGAACGACGTGCCCGTCCGTCCGGTGAGCGGAACCTCCTCCAGATGCTCGCCGCCGGTCGCAGCCGCAAGGCCGGCGGATCTGGCCGGCTCCGCGTCGACGGAGAAGTGCACGAGCAGGCTCGCGCCCACCGACTCGACGCGGTCGACCTCGGCGCGAAGCGTTGCGCCGGACTCAGGCCCATCCCCCGAGCCGTGGAGATCCTCCGGGCGGATGCCGACGACGACGCGCCTGCCGATCCACGCGTCGAGGCCCTGCTCTCGAGCGATCTCTGCCGGCACCGGCAGCGCGGCGCTGCCGAGGTGGACGACCGTGCCGCCGTCGCCGACGTCCAGCGTCGCCTGTGCGAGGTTCATCGGCGGCGAGCCGATGAAGCCGGCGACGAAGAGGTTCGCCGGCCGGTCGTAGACCTCGGTCGGGCCGCCGATCTGCTGCAGCAAGCCCTCGCGCATCACCGCGATGCGATCGCCCATCGTCAGCGCCTCGACCTGGTCGTGCGTGACGTAGACGGTGGTGACGCCGAGCCGCTTCTGCAGCGCCTCGATCTCGCCCCGCATCTGCACCCGAAGCTGCGCGTCGAGGTTCGACAGCGGCTCGTCCATCAGGAAGACACGCGGCTGCCGAATGATCGCGCGACCCATCGCGACGCGCTGCCGCTGGCCGCCGCTCAGCTGCTTCGGCCGGCGGTCGAGCAGGTTCTCGAGCCCGAGCAGCGTCGCCGTCTCCTTGACGCGCTCGCGGATCTCCTGCTTCGGGCGCTTGCCGAGCCGGAGGCTGAACGCGATGTTCTGCGCAACGGTCATGTGCGGGTACAGCGCGTAGCTCTGGAACACCATCGCGATGTCGCGATCGCGCTCGAGCACGTCGTTCATGCGCCGGCCGTCGATGTAGAGGTCGCCGTCGGTGATGTCCTCCAGCCCAGCGATCATGCGGAGCGCGGTCGTCTTGCCGCACCCCGACGGCCCGACGAGCACGAGCAGCTCGCCCTCCGCGATCGTGAGCGAGAGGCCTTTCACAGCCTCGAAGCCGTTCGCGTAGCGCTTGACGATGTTGTCGAGGACGATCTCTGCCACAGGAAGCCTTAGCCTTTCAATGCTCCTGCCATCAGGCCGCGCATGAAGTAGCGGCCGAGCAGGATGTAGACGACGAGGGTCGGCGCGGAAGCAAGCAGCGCCGCTGACATCTGCAGGTTGTACGGCGTGACGAGCGAGCCGGTCGTGTTGTTCAGCGCGACCGTGACCGGCCACTGCGACGGGTCGGTGATGATGAACACGGCAAACAGGAAGTCGTTCCAGATCGACGTGAACTGCCAGATCAGCGCGACGACGAACGCCGGCATCGAGATCGGCAGCACGACCGACCAGAAGGTCCGGAACATCCCGGCCCGGTCCATGCGCGCGGCTTCCATCAGCTCGTCGGGAATCGTCGCGTAATAGTTGCGGAAGATGAGCGCGGTGATCGGGATGCCGTAGATCACGTGCGCGAAGATCAGCGACGGAATGCCGCTCGGGAAGTGGATCCGCGTGAAGAGCTGCGTCAGCGGGATCATCACGGCTTGATACGGGATGAACATCCCGAACAGGAAGAACGTGAACACGAGATCGGCTCCCGGGAAGCGCCACTTCGAGAGCACGAAGCCGTTCAGCGAGCCGAGGATGGTGGACAGGAGCGTCGCCGGGATCACGAGCTCGAAGCTGTTCTTCATGTTCGGCGAGAGCTGCGTCCACGCCTGGCGCCAGGCATCGACCGACCACAGATGCGGCAGGCTCCACGCGTGTGCCGCGTCCGTCTCGACGACGCCCTTGAAGCTCGTCACGAGCAAGACGTAGACCGGCGTGAGGATGATCACCGCGAAGATCAACAGCAGCACGTACTTCATGCCGACCGACGGGACGCGCCGGCGACGCGGCTTCGGCAGAGGCGCGGATGCGACGATCGGTGGCGCCTGCGAGACGCTGGTCACGCGTTCCGCTCCGACCGAACCGTGAAGACGAGGTACGGGATGATCAGCACCGAGATTCCGATCAAGAGCAGCGTCGCTATTGCGGCGCCCTTCGCGTAGTCCTGCGCGTCGTAGATCTGGATCCACATGTAGACGGCCGGCACCTGCGTGATCAGCTGCTTGCCTCCGACCGCGACGATCAGGTCGAAGACCTTGATCGAGATGTGCCCGAGGATGATCAGCGCCGACAACGTCACCGGGCGCAGGTGCGGAAAGACGACGTGGCGGTACACGCGGTACTCCGACGCGCCGTCCATGCGCGCCGCCTCGCGCAGCTCCTCCGGGACGCCGCGGAACCCGGCGAGGAACAGCGCCATGATGTAGCCCGAGAGCGCCCAGATCGCGGGCATTGCCATCGCGGCCATCCCCCAGTTCTGTCCGAGGTACCACTGGTTCGCGAGGAAGTGCAGCCCTGCGTGGTCGAAGACGGCGTTGAGACCGGTCTCGCGGTCGCCCGGCGCCGGATTCATCAGCCAGCGCCACACGATGCCCGACGCGATGAACGACACCGCCATCGGGAAGAGGTAGACCGCGCGGAAGAAGCCTTCGCCCTTCACGCCCTTGTCGAGCAGGAACGCGAGCGACCAGCCGACGAACAGCGTCCCCACGATGAAGACGACCGTGAAGATGAGGATGTGGCGCAGATCGAGCGTCCACGCCGGGTCGTGGAAGAGGTCCCGGTACGCGCGAAGTCCCGCGTACCCGGAGGACGGCTGCGCCTGACGCCAGTTGCTCAGCGACACCTTGATGTTCCAGCCGATGAGCCCGTACACGAACACCGCGATCAGGACGATCGAGGGCGATACGAGAAGGAGCCCGGGGCCCCACCTACGTATGCGCTTCAACGCCCTTCTCCGATCTCGTGCGTGGTTGGCGTCAGGGTCGCAGCCATCTTCTCCGGTTCGTTTCCGTTAGTTCCTGTTCGGGGCTACGACGCGTTCTTGCCGTGCGCCGCCACGAGTGCCTTCTGGAAGGCGGCTGCGTCGTGATTCTGGATGAACAGGCCGAGCGCCGTGTCGATTGAGGCGTTCCATGCGTTGTTCGCGACGACGCCATGCGTGAGAGAGCCGGCGAGTTTGTCGGTCTTCCACTGCGTCAGGGCCCACTTCAGATACGGGCCGTACAGGCTGGTCTTCGCGTCCTGCCGGGCCGGGATCGAGCCCTTCACCGGGTTGAACGTGTCCTGCGCCTTCTCGCTGCCGAGGAAGCCGAGCCACTTGATTGCCGCGGCGCGGTGCGGTGCACCCTTCGGGAGCGTGAAGCTGTCGGACAGCCAGTCGTAGACGCCGACCGAGCCCGGCACCGCGGCCCAGCCGTAGTCCTTGCCAGGCTTCAGGGCGAGGTTGCCACCGGCGGTCGTGCCGCTGAAGTAGCCGTCCTGCCAGTCACCCATGACGTTGAACGCGGCCTTGCCGTCGGCGACGAGCTTGCCGGCGTCCTGCCAGGTCAGCGACCCGGCATCCGAGTTCGTGTACTTCGTCAGCAGGGTGTTGAACCGGTCGACCGCCGTCTTGACGCCGGCGCTGTTCCAGTTGCCGCCCTTGGTCCACAGCTTGTCCCAACCGCTCTGACCGAGGGTCGAGATGAGCACGGTCTCGAACAGATGCTTCTGCGTCCACTGCTCGCCGAGTGCGAGCGGGATGACACCGGCAGCCTTCGCCTTGTCGAGCGCGGCGATGAACTGCGCCCACGTCGTCGGCACCGACGTGATACCCGCCTTCTTCAGGACGGCCGGGTTGAACCACAGCACGTTTGCGCGGTGGATGTTCACCGGCACCGAGTACAGGTGGCCCTTGTACGTGATCTGCGAGATCAGCTGCTTCGGCATGATCTTGCTGAGGCCGTACTGCTTGTAGATGAAGTCGATGGGCTCCACCTGGCCGGCCTTGATGTAGTCCTGCAGCTCCTTGCCGGCATGACCCTGGAACGAGTCCGGCGGCTTGTTCGCCGAGAGACGCTGCGCCAGGACGGCCTTCGCATTGGAGCCGGCACCGCCGGCCACGGTCTCGTTCTTGAACTGGCAGGTCGGGTTCGACTTGTTCCAGATCCCGATGAGCTTCGTGAGGCCTGCGGCTTCGCCGCCCCCTGTCCACCACGAGAACACCGAGAGCTCGCATGACGCGGCCGAGCCGGCCGGCGCCTTGGTGCGGGCAGACGCAGCTGCCGGCACCACGAGGACGAGCGCCAGGGCGGCGACGAACGCCAGCCTGGTGCGCGACCCGAGAAGCACCTTGCTCAACTTCCCCTCCTTCGTCGTAGGGTTTGCTTCGCCCCTTCATCGGAGCCACACCCGGGTCCAGCTACCTCCTCCACGGGCATGTTCGTACGTCTGCCGCCGGCAATGCAAGCCCGCAGCAGTTCGGGTCGCGCCGCTAGCGGCCGGAGCGCTCCAGGCGGCGGCGCGAGATCGTGTCGAGCGTGACGGCGGCCAGCAGGATCGCGCCCGTGATGACGAATTCGGTTGCGGAGCTCGATCCGATCAGACCGAGGCCGTTCGCGATCGTGCGGATCACGAGCGCACCGAGCAGCGCTGCGACGACGCGGCCGCGGCCCCCGAAGAGGCTCGTCCCGCCGATGACCGCGGCGGCGATCGCATCGAGCAGTGTCGAGCCGCCGCCGACCGACAGGTCGACGCCGCCGAGCCGTGCCGCGAAGAGCACGCCGCCGAGCGCCGCCATCGCTCCCGAGATCATGAAGACCGCGATGCGAATGAACGGGACGCTGATGCCTGCGCGACGTGCCGCTTCCGCGTTGCCGCCGACGGCATACACATGCCTGCCGAAGGTCGTGCGGCGGGCGACGAACGTCCAGAAGGCGAGCATTGCCACCACGATCAGCCCGGCAAGCGACAACCCGCGGTCATGGTTCGAGATCGCCGTGACGCCGAAGGTGACGGCCGTGACGAAGCCGACGCGGATCGCCGAGAGCGCTGGATTGCCGATCGGCAGCTGCGCCCGCCGGCGGGCCATCAGGCCCGCAAACGTCGTGAGCGCGAAACCGAGGCTGATCACCGCCGCGATGACCCAGCTCGCGGTCCGCGTGAAGAAGTAGTTCGCCATGTCGTTGACGTACTTGTCCTGAATCCCGATCGTCGCCTGCGAGCCGATCCACTTGATGATGACGCCCTGCCACGCGAGCAGGCCGGCGAGCGTCACCACGAAGGAG
This sequence comes from Actinomycetes bacterium, assembly GCA_025964535.1. Classification (GTDB taxonomy): domain Bacteria; phylum Actinomycetota; class Thermoleophilia; order Gaiellales; family Gaiellaceae; genus Palsa-739. The sequence continues at coordinate 8,742 of JAOPYX010000144.1, forward strand.
GGCACGCCGACGAGCGCGACGAATGAGCCCTGGAACAGTCCGATCAGCGCGCCGAGGCCGATCGCAAGGGCGATCGCAACGCCGCCCGGCACGTGGTGGCCGGTTCCGGGATCCTGGAACCAGGCGACGGCCACACCGCCGAGGCCGCTGACGAAGCCGATCGAGAGATCGATCTCGCCGAGCAGAAGCACGAAGACCACCCCGATCGCGATCAGCGCGATCGGCGCCATCTGGACGATCAAGTTGTTGAAGTTGACGGCGGTGAAGAAGACGCTCACCTTCGCCGTGAAGACGATGGTGATGATCACCATCCCGAAGACCACGGGCAGGCTCCCGACGTCTCCGGCCCTGACCTTCTCGAGGTAGGCGCGTGCCGCGCCGAGCACGGTCACGTCACCCGTGGCGGCGAGCTGCGCCTCGGGAGGCGCGGCGACGCTCATGCCTCGACTCCCGCATCGCCCGGACCGGAGATCTTCGTCGCCTTGCCTGCCGTGATCGCCGAGACGATCTCTTGCTGGTTCGTCTGGGCCGTCTCGAAGACACCGACGACGCGGCCGAGCCGCAGCACGGTGATCCGATCCGCGACCTCGAAGACGTCGTAGAGGTTGTGCGAGATGAGGACGACCGCGAGCCCTTGCTGCCCGAGGCGCTTGACGAGGTCGAGAACCTGGCGCGTCTGGGCCACGCCGAGCGCAGCGGTCGGCTCGTCGAGGATGACGACGCGCGAGTTCCACATGACCGCGCGCGCAACCGCGACGGACTGCCGCTGGCCTCCCGAGAGCGTCGCGACGGTCTGGCGCGTGGAGCGAATCGTCGTCACGGCGAGCGTCTGCAACGTCTCCGCGGTGCGCCGCTCCATCTCCGTCTCTTTCAATCGAAAGATGACGTCGTGCGCTTCGCGCCCGAGATACATGTTCTGGACGACGTCCAGGTTGTCGCAGAGCGCGAGATCCTGATAGACGACCTCGATGCCGAGCCGCGCCGCGTCCTTCGGGCCGTGGATCTGCACCGGCTTGCCGTCGAACAGCACCTCGCCGCTGTCGAAGGGGTGGATACCCGCGATCGACTTGATGAGCGTCGACTTGCCGGCGCCGTTGTCGCCGACGAGCGCCATGACCTCGCCGTCGCGCACCTCGAAGTCGACGTCCTGGAGCGCCTGTACGGAGCCGAACGCCTTGGAGACGCCGCGCAGCTGGAGAGTCGGGGAGGTTTCGTTCACAGAGGGATTTGGTTTAGCACAGCCGGGCGCGGCGGGACGGCGTTGAGCCGTCCCGCCTGCCCACGTGGCTGCTACTTGCAGAACTGGGCGTACGTGCCCTTGCAGACGTCGCTCTTCTTCACGAAGCCGTCGGTGAAGAGGAGCTTGTAGTTCGCCTTCGTGATCCAGACCGGGGTCAGGAGCACGGAGGGCGTGCCGCTGACCTTCGCGGTCGCCGTCACCGTGTTGCCCTTGATGAGGTCGATCGCCAGCTTGGCCGCTGCAGCAGCCTCCTTCTTGACGGACTTGTAGACCGTGCCCGTCTGCCAGCCCGCGACGATGTACTGCACGCCCGTCGGGGTCGCATCCTGGCCCGTCAGCGCGACCGGCTTGAGGCCGTGGTTCTTGAGCGCCGAGACGACCGCGCCGGCCAAACCGTCATTCGCCGCGAGGACGCCGTTGATGTTGTTGCTGTTGCGGGCAAGCATCTGCTCGAAGATCGTCAGGCCCTTGGTCGCGCTCCAGTCGGTCCACTGGTCGCCGGCCACTGCCTTCTTGAGCGCGCCGCTCTTGTACAGGGGGTTCAGCACCGAGTCATAGCCCTGCTTGAACAGCTTGGCATTGTTGTCGGTGATGCCGCCGTTCAGCTCGGCGACGACTGCGCCCTTCTTGCTCTTCAGCGCGGCAGCGAGGCCCTTGCCCTGGAGCACGCCGACCTTCACGTTGTCGAAGGAGACGTAGTAGGAGGCCTTGCTGCCGACCACGAGCCGGTCGTAGTCGATGACCTTGCCGCCGGCCGCGACCACGGCATTCGTGATCGACGCGCCCGAGGCCGGGTCGAGCTGGTCGAGGAGAACGACCTTCGCGCCGTTCGTCAGGCAGCCATCAGCCTGCGAGCGCTGCTTCTGGGCATCGCCCTGCGCGTTGTCGATCGTCGCAGCGATGCCTGCCGCCTTGAACGCCGCGGCGAGATACGGCCGGTCGAAGAGCTCGTAGCGAGCCGACGACGCCGTGTCCGGCAGGAGAACGCAAGCCTGGATGCTCGCCTTGTGGGTCGAAACCCGTGCGGCCGCCGTGCCGGACGCAACGAGCGCCGCGACGAGTACGACGACCCCGGCAAGCAGGTTCGTGCGTGAGCTGACCTTCATTACTACCCTCCGTTGGGTTCGTGCCGGGCGGCCCTCGTTGACCACCTGCAGCGGCGCAATACTACTCCTGTAGTTAAATAGTGCAAGTTAGAATTTCGCTCCAACGAACGTCTAGGAGACCGGGTACTTCTGCTCGCCCGAGCTGCCCTCGTAGCGGGTCTGAGTCGTGAGGTAGCGGCCCACGTTGTGCCGGGTGACGAACGTCAGGCCCGTGTTCGTCTCCGCGGGCGACACCAAGCCGCCGCTGTAGCGGTAGAAGAACAGCTGCTGAACCGGCAGGAACCCCTGGAGATACGGCTGCTGGTCGATCGTGAAGTCGAGGCTCCCGGCCGCGATCGAGCCGAGGGTGCCTGGCAGAAGGTCGTAGCCACCGGCACGCACGCCCTTGCGGTGCAGCGCGTGCCGTCGCATCACCGCGGCGACTGCCTGGGTCGATCCGCCGTCGACGGCGAACATGCCCCTCAGGTGCTTGTTGGCGAGGTAGGTCGCCTCGACCTTCTGGCGCTCCGCGGCAACGTCCGCGCCCGTCGCGACGACGTGCAGATTGATCGCCTTTCCCGAGTCGCGGATCGCGTCGCGCGCTCCGTCGACACGGGGCTGGATGTTCAGCTGGTCGGGCGTGGCAATGAAGAGGAAGACGTCGCCCGCCCGGACGAGCTCGACGATCCGGGAGCCGAACTTCAGGCCGGCCTGGTACAGGTCCTGGCCGACGTAGGCAAGGCGATGGTTTCCCCGTCCGCCGTCTGCGTTGTACGAGATGACGGGAATACCGCGCTCGAGGGCCAGCGCGGTCGGAGCGTTGAAGGCGAGGGGATCGATGATCGAGACGGCGATCCCGTCCACCTTGTTCTTGATCGCACGGCGCATGGCCGCGACCATCTCGCCGACGTCGCTGCGTCTCGACCCGGTCCAGTCTGCGCTGACACCGAACAGCGAGCAGGCGTCGGCGCTGCCGTACCGCGCCGGGACGAAGAACGGATTCGTGACCGCGTGATTGATGAAGGCGAAGCGCCACTGCGGATGATCACGCAGGAACCCCGGCGCCGTCGCGGCCCCGGCAGTGCCCGTGAACCCGGCTGCGCCGACGGCGGCAACGCCCGCGCGCGCCAGGAGGCGGCGGCGGTCGAGCCGCTCGGTCATGCGGGCGTCCGCCGCACGAGGACCAGCGCCGCTGCGACGGCGAGCAGGGCGAGGAACACGAAGATGCCCATCTCGATCGCCTGGAACGTCCAGAACCGGCTATCCGGCTGGTACGTGATCACGCGCTTCCAGCCCAGCGACAGCAGATAGCTCTGCGGGTCGACGGTCGCATGCTGGGCGTGGACGATGGCGCGGTCCTCGCGTGCCGTCGTGATCTGATGTCCGACCGCATCGACGAGCCGGTTCTGTAGCACCCAGTCCCGCGCCCGCGAGCCCTGCGTCAATCCGTTCGCCGTGCGGTGGAGCGCCCCCAGGTAATGGGGACGCAGGAGCTTCTCGACGCCGAGGCGCACCGCGAAGAAAGCACCGGCAGCGAGCGACATCGCGGGGATCGTCCGCCGAAGCAGCGCTCCCGCGAGCACGCCCACCGCAAGTGCGAAGAATGCGTACGCAGGCACGACGAGACCTTCGACGTCGAAGCCGGCGGGACTGATCCGCCCGTTGACGTTGTCGAACGGCTGGCGCCACCACATCGCGACGACTGCGAGGAGAGCGGCTGCGGCGATCGTCGCGAGCGACAGGAGAAATGTCTTCGACAGCAGCCAGCGATAGCGCGGGATGCTCTGGGTCCAGGCGAGGCGGAAGGTCCCGTGCTCGAACTCCCGCGCAAGAAGCGGCGCTCCGATGAACAACCCGGGGAGCGCCGGCAGGACGATCAAGTAGCGCGCGACGGCGGCGCGTGACGCGAACTCGCTCCTGAAGTGACTGACGATGAGCTCGCAGCCGGGCCGAGTCGCCGACGGCAGGCACGAGGAGAGCGCATGCCGATGGTAGGCCGCGCGTACCGGGAGGTCAGTGACGAGCGCGGCGAGCGCGACGAGCAGCAGCAGGCCGGCGGTCATGAGTAGTTGCGGCCGGTGCTGTCTCCATGTCACCCATGCCATCGAAGCCTCGAGGGCTCAGGCGGTTGCGGCGGCTGCAGTTCCTCAGGCGCCATGTACGCGAGCAGCAGATCCTCCAACCCGATCTCGTCCACCGACCATGTCGGGTCGACGATCGGGCCGTTGACACGGACGAGCAACGTGGCCTGACGGCCGCTGTACCGCTCGCGCACGATCTGCTCGACGCCGCGGATCCGTCCGAGCGGGCGCCGCGCACCCGTCAGGAGACGGTGACTTGCGAGCAGTTCCTCGACGGTGCCCTCCAAGCGGACGCGGCCGGTGCCCAGCAGAACCACCCGCTCGCACACGCGCTCGATGTCGGCGACGAGACGCGTCGCGACGACGACCGTCGAGCCGGTTTCGCTGACCCCGTCCATCAGCGCGCCGAGAAAGGCGCGGCTCGCGAGCGGATCCAGCAAGGCGAACGGCTCGTCGAGCAGGAGCAGCGCCGGACGCTTGCCGAGCGCGAGCGCAAGCGCGAGCTGCGCGCGCTGACCCGGCGAGAGCGCGGCGACGCGCGTCTGCGACGACGCGCCGGCCAGCAGCTCGGTTGCGAGCGCATCGTCCCAGCGGTTGTTCGACGCCCGTGCGAACGCGAGCATCTCGCCGACGGTGAAGCTGCGATAGAGAGGAGCCTCCTGCGCGACGTAGCCGATCTCCGCGAGTGCCGCAGGATCGTGTCGAGGATCGCGCCCCGCAACTCTGACCGTTCCTTCCGTGGGCTCGAGCAAGCCGACCGCGAGGCCGAGCAGCGTCGACTTTCCCGCGCCGTTCGGGCCTGCGATCCCGACGATCGCAGGTTCGGAGATCGTCAGCGTGCAGTCTCGCAGCGCCCACGTACGCCGATATCGCTTGCCCAGCGCGGTCGTCTCGAGCGGGGCGCTCATGCCACTCGGCGGTCGAGCGCCTCCCGAAGCGTGCTCGACACCAGCGCGCGGATGCTCTCCTCGTCGATGCCTGCACGCTCGGCCTCTACGACCCATCCGAGCAAGGCGCGACGGAGTTCCTCGTGATGCTCGATGGACGACGCGATCAGCGTGCCGGCGACGAACGTTCCACGTCCGGGCTTGGCGTCGACGAGCCCCTCTCGCTCGAGCTCTCTGTACGCCTTCGCGACGGTGTTCGGGTTGATCGCGAGCACGCCGACCACCTCGCGCACCGTCGGCAGCTGGTCGCCGACGTCGAGCAATCCCAGCCGGAGCGCCTCCTTCACCTGCTGGACGATCTGCAGGTACATCGGGAGCCCGGAGCGCTGGTCGAGATGGAACTCCATCGCGGAGATTGTACGGGGCGTTTCGACGCGCGGCTAGAGCTCGCGGGCGCCGTCGGAGGCGCGGCAGAGGTAGGCCCGGCCGCTCGGCCCGTAGTCGGCGAGCACCGCCTCTGCGAGCGCCGCGGCGCCTGCCGCCTCGGCCAGCGCGACGATCGCGCCGCCGAAGCCGCCCCCGGTCATCCGCGCCGCGACGGCGCCGTGCGCGTACGCGAGCTCGACGAGCCGGTCGAGCTCGGGCGTCGTCACCTCGAGATCGACCCGTAGGCTCTCGTGCCCGGCGCGGAAGATCTCCCCGAGGCCGGCGAAGTCGCGCGTGCGCAGTGCCTCGACCGTGGCGGTCACCCGCTCGTTCTCGGTCTCGATGTGCCGGCGGCGCCCGGGATGGCCCGCCTCGAGCTCCCGCTTGCGGGTCGCGTAGCCGGAGTCTTCGAGGCGGCGCGCCACGCCCGAGTGGACGATCACGATCCCAAGCTCCGGCGGCATCGGCACGAGCTCGTGCTCGAGCGTGCCGGTGTCGAGCAGGATCGCGCAGTCGGCGCGGCCGAGCACGCAGGCTGCCTGGTCCATGATCCCGGAGGGCACGCCGACCGCGCGGTGCTCTGCGCGCTGCGCGGCCAACGCGAGCTCGAGCGGTTCGAGCGGAAAGTCCGCGACGGCGCAGAGCGCGAGCCCCACCGCGACCTCGAGCGCAGCGGACGACGAGATCCCTGCACCGATCGGCAGCGTCGAGGTGACCTCCCCTGTCAGCCCGACCGCCGGCCGGCCGAGCGTCGCGAGCTCCGCCGCGACGGCTGCGACATACCGGCCCCAACCGGAGTCGTCCTCGAGCCCCGTTCCGTCGGGCGCGAGCCTCGCGACACCTGCGAGGTCGTGCGACCTGAGGTCGATCGCCTCGGCAGGCGTCACGTCGATGCGCACGCCGAGGTCGAGCGCCGCCGGCAGCACCAGCCCGCCCGCGAGATCGGTGTACTCGCCGATCAGGTTCACCCTGCCCGGCGCCCAGAAGTTCCGGCTCATGCCGGGTATCCTGGCCGATGAAGGAGGTGGTGCCGCATGGCGACCCACTTGCACCTCCCGCACGCGCACGTTCCGCATCCGCACGTCGAAGTCGACGAGCACCCGTGGCGGGCGCTACCCATCGCACTGACGGTGATCGTGATCCTCGCGGCGATCCTGATCGTCGGGAGCTTCGCGATCTCGAAGGCACTGACGGGTCACGCCTACTGATCCGGCGGCCTGGTGACGCGAGGAGCCCGCCGGCCGCAAGGTGGTCGGGACTCCTCGCGTCGAGATCCGTTTGCAAGGAACGCCGGCCGGGGACGTCTTATCTTTCGACGGGAGACGACGGTGACAGTGGCTTCGATCAGCGGCGCAGTCCAGGCTGACGCTGCACAGCTTCTCTACGAGCGCTACTACGCGAGCGTCTACCGATACGCGCTCTCGCAGCTGCGCTCGCCGCAGGACGCCGAAGACGCCGCCCAGAACACGTTCCTGCGCGCGTTCGCGGCGCTGCGGAAGGGGACCGTGCCGGAAAACGAGGCCGCGTGGTTGTTCAAGATCGCGCACAACGTCTGCGCGACGTCGAAGCTCGCGTGGCTGCGGCGGCGGCGCGTCGAGGCGCCGCGCGATCTCGCCACGCTCGCGGTCGAGCCCAGCATGCCGGAGACGCGGCGCGACGAGCTCGCCGGCCTCGAGGACGCACTCGCTGGGATGCCGCCGCGGCTGCGCGAGGCGTTCCTCTTACGCGAGTGGCAGGGCCTCTCGTATGTCGAGATCGCCGAACGGCTCGACACCTCGCAGTCGGCCGTCGAGACGCTTATCTTCCGCGCCCGCAAGCGGCTCGCGCAGCAGCTCGAGCAACCGTGGCAGCACGTGCGTCAGGCCCTCGGCGTCGGGCCGATGCTGAACCTGTTCCGCGGAATGCTGCAAGCCGCCCCCACCACGGCGAAGGCGGCCGGCGCGATCGTCGCGGTGGCGGGCGCGACCGTCGCCGCCGCGCCGCTCATCAGGTCGAAGCCGGCGGCGCCGCCTGTGCCCGCGATATCGGTGCCGGCGAGCACGTCCGCTGCGCCGGCAACGGCCGTGCGGCTCACGCCGCAACGGGCCGCGCGTCGGCGGAGCGCCGCGCCGGTGTCCTCCGCTCCGAACGATCTGCCCACGTTCGTGCCGCCTCCGCTCGTTCCGGCGCCGGCACCGGCCCATGTCGCGGGAGCATCCGCCTCTGCGGGCGAGGCGGCGACGCCGGCGGTGACGACAACGACGACGGCGCTCGTCCCCCCGGCCGGCACGCCTCCGTCCACCCCCGCGGTGACGGCGCCGGCGCTACCGATCGGCGCGCCGTCCCTGCCGGTCATGCCACCGCCCACGAGCGGTTCGTTACCGACGCTGACCGTTCCGGACCTGCCCCCGCCGGTTCCCACGGTGACCCTTCCCGTCCCGCTTCCGTGACGGGCCTCGAGTCGCGCCCGAAATCCTCGACGACGACATAGCGCGACGACCGCAGCAGCACGTGCGGCCAGGGCAAGCATTCCGGTGACACGAGGAACCCGCCGGTACGACGAACCCACCCGTACTCGCTCCGCGTCAGCGACACGCGTCGCATGCAGTCGCGCACCGGGCACTCGCAAAAGAACTCGGCAGGCTCCTCTGCCTTGAACTGGACCAAGAGGTCGTTCATGGACTGGTTCACCTCTCTGAACAGGGTCGTCTCGCTCTGATACATGGCTTGTCTCGCCTCCCGTGTCGTGTCCCGACTCAGGAATGACCGCGCAGCGGCGCGAAACTTGCAGTGGCTTTTGTTGCGGGCCGCGCGGCCCGGCGTCAGCCGGCGAGCCAGTCGTCGAGCGGGACCCGCGCGGCGAGTACCGATAGGTCGCCTCGATCGCGAATCGCCACGGCAGCGTCCGCCATCGCTCTGACTCCGACCCAGGCCAAGCCGCCGCCGACGCTCACGCGGCGAGCGCCGGCATCGACGATCTCGGCGAGCGTGAGCCCTGCGTGTGCGAGCACGTTCACAGGCTT
>JAOPYX010000158.1 GCA_025964535.1 Actinomycetes bacterium
ATGTCTCACCCGATGGAGCTCGCGCCGCGTCCGCGGGCGTCTGGATCGCACAAGCCGCGGACGTGCTCGCGATGGCGCCGACGACGAACATCGGCTCGTCGACGCCGATCGACTCGAGCGGGCGGAACCTCGGCTCCGACTTGCGGCGCAAGGTCATCAACGACGCCGCGGCCTCGCTCACGGCGCTCGCGGCCTCGCACCACCGCAATACGACCTGGCCGGCGGAGGCGGTGCGCAAGGCATCGAACCTCACCGCCTCACAGGCGCTGCGCATGCACGTGATAGACCTCGTGGCACCAAGCTTGCCGGCGCTGCTCGACAAGCTCGACGGCTATCGCACGAAGGACGCATCGCGTCCGTACACCCTCCACCTCGCCGGCGCGCACATCGACACGGTGAAGCCCGGCCTCCTGACACGGATCCTCAACGCGGCGATCGACCCCAACATCCTCGGCCTGCTCTTCCTCGCCGGCATCGCAGGCATCGGGTTCGAGATCTTCCATCCGGGCGTCGTCCTGCCGGGCGCACTTGGAGCCGTCGCGCTCCTGACCGCGCTCTTCGGCTTCTCGGTGCTGCCGATCTCCTGGACCGGGCTCGCGCTGATCCTGCTCGGCGTCGCCCTGCTCGTCGTCGACGCGCACGTCGTGACCCACGGCGCCCTCACCGTTTCGGGCCTGATCGCGCTCGCCTTCGGAATGATCATGCTCTTCCACAACGCCCCTGCGCCGTACACGACGAACGTGTGGCTCGTCGTCGGCTTCACGCTCGTGATCGGCCTCTTGTGGGTGTTCGCGCTGACGAAGGCGGTGCAGGTGCGACGGCGGCCTGTGTCGGTCGGGCCGGCCCGTGTCGTCGGTGCCGACGCGGTCGTGCGAGCTCCGGGTCAGGTCTTCGTCGAAGGCGAGCTCTGGCGTGCGCACCGCTCGGACGGAGGCGATCTCGTTCCGGGCTCACACGTCCGCGTAGCGGCGATGGACGGCCTCGAGCTGACCGTCACAGCGGAGGAGTAGTCTTCGGGCGTGACCGCCGCGTATGTCGCCGTCGTCGTCGTCGTCTTTCTGCTCGTCCTCTTCCTGATCTCGGCGATCAAGGTTGCGCGCGAGTACGAGCGCGGCATCGTCTTCCGGCTCGGCCGCCTGCTGCCCGAGCCGAAGGGCCCCGGCCTCTTCCTGCTCATCCCGATCGTCGACCGGATGGTGAAGGTCGATCTCCGCACGATCACGCTGAACATCCCGCCGCAGGAGGTCATCACGAAGGACAACGTGCCGGTGCGGGTGAACGCCGTCGCCTACTTCCGGATCGTGCAACCGCAGGACGCGATCGTGCAGGTGGAGAACTTCATGGTCGCGACCTCGCAGAAGGCGCAGACGACGCTGCGGTCGGTGCTCGGGCAGCACATGCTCGACGAGCTGCTCTCGGAGCGCGAGAAGATCAACGCGATCCTTCAGGGCATCATCGACGAGGCGACGGAGCCGTGGGGTATCAAGGTGTCCGCCGTCGAGGTGAAGGACGTCGAGATTCCCGCCGGCATGCAGCGCGCGATGGCGCGCCAGGCCGAGGCCGAGCGGGAGCGTCGCGCGAAGGTCATCAACGCCGAGGGCGAGTTCCAGGCGGCCGAGCGGCTGAAGGACGCGGCGCTCGTGATCGAGGAGCACCCGATCGCGCTGCAGCTGCGCTACCTGCAGACGCTGCTCGAGATCGGCGGCACGAACAACTCGACGATCATCTTCCCCGCGCCGATCGACCTGATCAAGCCGTTCCTCGAGCGTCCCGGCTCGAGTGGCTCGCCCTCCGGCTGATCTAGAACTGGGCCGTGAGCTCGCCGGCGGGCTTGTCCCGGAACCGGCGCGCCGCTTCGATGGCCGCGCCGAGGTTCAGGCCCTTGTCCTTCGCCTGCTTGATCAGCATCACGGTCTCCAGGGCATCCATGTCGTAGATGCGCTGCTTCTTCCCCTTGGTGGGGATCTGGGCCTTGTTCGTCCAGTAGTCGAGCTGCATCTTCGAGATCCCGGCGATCTGGCAGACCTGGCCCAGGTAGAGCTCGACCTTGTCGAGGTGCTCTGCGAGGTTGATCGGTTCGAGAAGGTCTATCGGTCTGCTGATCGCCATGTTCTCCACTGTCCCGCGTCGGATTGTCGACCCTTGACTTAAGGGTTATAAACAGGAAACTTTCGTTTGGGAAGAGGTAGACGCAGAAATCTCCCCCCTTCGAGGGAGGAATCCTCCTAAAACCTCAGGAGCCGAGCGTTATTCGTCGGCGTCGGCGTCGGGCGCAGCGAGCTCGATCTCGGCCACCTCGGCACCGTCGCCCTCGACGGTCGCACCGTCCACGGCAGGCGTCTGCTCCTCGTCCTCCGAGTCGACGACGGGTGCGAGCGCCGAGACGCGCTCGTCCCCGCGGAGCCGCATCACGATCACGCCCTGGGTCGAGCGGCCGAGCCGCTTGACGTCCTCGACGGGCATCCGGATCACGGTGCCGCCCGTGGAGATGAGCATCACCTGGTAGCCGTCCCGCACGACACGGGCGCCGGCGAGCTTGCCCTTCGCCTCGGTGAGCTGAATCGTCTTCACGCCCTGGCCCCCCCGGCCCTTGAGCGGGTACTCCGCGACGCGCGTGCGCTTGCCGTAGCCGTTCTCGGTCACGACGAGCAGGTCGGCGTCGTCCTGAGCGATGTTGATCGAGATCACTTCGTCGTCGCCGCGCATGCGCATCCCCTGCACGCCTGACGCGTCGCGGCCCATCGCGCGCGCGTTCGTCTCGTTGAAGCGGATCGCCTGGCCGAGCTTGGAGACCATGAGGATGTCGTCCTCACCGGAGGAGTGGCGGACACCGACGAGCTCGTCGCCCTCGCGCATCTTGATCGCGATGATGCCGTCGGCCTTGAGCGACGTGTTGTACGCCTTCAGCTCGGTCTTCTTGACGACGCCGTTCTTCGTGCCGAAGACGAGGTACTTCGCCTCCTCGAACTTCCGCGTCTGGATCACGGCGCGCACGGTCTCGTCCTGGCGGAACGGCAGCAGGTTGACGATGGCGCGGCCCTTCGACTGGCGCGACCCGAGCGGCAGCTCGTGCACCTTCAGCCGGTAGACCTTGCCGACGTTCGTGAAGAAGAGGATGTAGTCGTGCGTCGACGCGACGAACAGATGCTCGATGTAGTCGTCGTCCTTCATGTCCATGCCCATCACGCCGACGCCGCCGCGACGCTGCTCGCGATACGTCGTGACCGGGACGCGCTTGATGTAGCCGGAGCGCGTAATCGCAATCACCATGTCCTCTTCCGCGATCATGTCCTCGAGGTCGAGCTCCTCCTCGGCATGCACGATCTCCGTACGGCGATCGTCGTTCTTGCCGTAGATCGAGCGGAGCTCGAGCAACTCCTCGCGGATGAGCGCGTCGATGCGTGCAGGATCGCCGAGCAGCAGGCGCAACTCCGCGATGCGCTCGCGCAGGCCCTTGAACTCCGCCTCGATCTCCTGGCGCGCAAGACCGGTCAGACGCGCGAGCCGCAGGTCGAGGATTGCCTGCGCCTGGATCTCGGTGAGCGAGAAGCGCGCCTGGAGCTGCGTGCGCGCATCGTCCGTGTCGGCCGCAGCGCGGATGAGCGCGACGATCGCGTCGATGTTGTCGAGCGCGATGAGGTAGCCCTCGAGGACGTGCGCGCGACTTTCGTTCTTGTGCAGCTCGTCCTTCGAGCGCCGGATGACGATCTCGCGCTGGAAGTCGAGGTAGTGCCGCACGAGCTCGAGCAGGGAGAGCGTCTTCGGCACACCGTCGACGAGCGCGACGGCGTTGTAGCCGAACGTCGCCTGCAGCGAGGTGTGCTTGAACAGCTTGTTGAGCGCGACCTGCGGGATCGCGTCACGCTTCAGCTCGACCTGGATGCGCATCCCGGTGCGGTCGGAGTGATCGGCGAGATCGGAGATCTCGGTCAGCACCTTCTCCTGCACGAGGTCGGCGATCTTGCGGATGACGCCGGTGTCGCCACCCTTCTTGACGCCGTACGGCAGCTCGGTGATGACGATCGCCGACTTGCCGCCGCGCAGCTCTTCGATGTGCGCGCGTGCGCGCATGACGACGCGTCCGCGGCCGGTCCGATACGCATCGCGGATACCGCTACGGCCGACGATGTACGCGCCGGTCGGGAAGTCAGGGCCCTTGACGTGCTTCATCAGGCCTTCGACGTCGACGTTGGGGTTGTCGATCATCTCGACGATCGCGTCGACGATCTCTCCGAGGTGATGCGGCGGCATGTTCGTCGCCATGCCGACCGCGATACCGGTCGAGCCGTTGACGAGCAGATTCGGGAAGCGCGACGGCAGCACCGTCGGCTGTCTGCGCGACTCGTCGTAGTTCGGCTCGAAGTCGACGGT
>JAOPYX010000237.1 GCA_025964535.1 Actinomycetes bacterium
CGCTCCGGACGCTGTCCATCGCCGCGCTCGGGTTCGCGCGCCTCGCCCTTGCCGTCGGCGCTTCGGCGGCTGTCGCGTTTGGCGGCCTGTCGCTGCTGCTCTCGCCGGTGCCGGCTGCGCTCGCCGGCGTCGTCGTCTATGCCGCGCTCATGTTCGTGCTCCGCCCGCTGGGCCTGACCGATGCGTGGACGTACGTGAGGGGGCTGCATTGAGCACGCGCCGCGCACTCGTCACCGGCGCTGCAGGGCAGGACGGCTCGTACCTCGCCGAGCTGCTGTTGGCGGAGGGATATGACGTCGTCGGCGTCGTGCGCGATCCCGACGGAACGCACGAGAGCCTCGCGGGCGTGCGCGATCGCATCGAGCTCGTCGAGGTGAATCTGCTCGATCAGGACGCACTCGCCGCGACGCTGCGTGCGCATCGGCCGACTGAGGTCTACAACCTCGCGTCGCCGTCGTTCGTGCCGAGATCGTGGGAGCACCCGGTCGAGACGGCCGAGTTCGCCGCAGTAGGCGTGACCTCGCTTCTCGAAGCCGTGCGTGCGGTCGGGATGGGGCGGATCCGCGTGTACCAGGCGTCGTCGAGCGAGATCTTCGGCGAACCGGCCGAAGTGCCGCAGACCGAGTCGACGCCGCTCGCGCCGGTGACGCCCTATGGCGTCGCGAAGGCCTACGGCCACTTCATCATCGGCTCCTACCGGCGCCGCTACGGGCTCCACGCGAGCGGCGGGATTCTCTACAACCACGAGTCGCCGCGCCGTCCTGTCGACTTCCTCCCGAGCAAGGTCGCACACGCGGCGGCGGCGATCGCGCTTGGCCTCGAGACCGAGCTGAAGCTCGGAGACCTCGACGCGCAGCGTGACTGGGGGTACGCGAAGGACTACGTCGACGCGATGTGGCGGATCGTTCAGCGTGACGAGCCCGGTGACTACGTGATCGCCACCGGCGAGCTCCACACCGTGCGCGAGCTCACCGAGATCGCCTTTGCCCATGTCGGCCTCGACTGGCAGGCGCACGTGAAGGTCGACGACACGCTGAAGCGCGGTCAGGCGGAGCTGCACCATCTGGTCGGCGATGCCGCCAAGGCACGCGAGACCCTGGGCTGGCAGCCGAGCCTCGGGTTCGAGGACCTCGTGCGGCTGCTCGTGGACTCCGCGACCGCCCGCCTCACGGGTTCGTAACACGACAGCCGTAGACTCTGGCCCGAAATGACCGAACAGCAGGAGCTTTCCGTCGATGACGTCTATGCACGGCTGCGGGCTGCCGTCGACCGCGGCACCCGCGATCTCGCCTCGACGCGTGGCCTTGCCGAGCGATTCTGGCCGGTGAGCGCCGACAAGCCGCTCGAGCGCCGTCCCGGCGCGAAGGGGTGGGTCGCATTCCAGGTGAAGCGTGTCCTCCGCAAGACGATGCGCTGGTACGTCGAGCCTGCCTTCGCAGACCAGCGGATCGTCAACGACGCCTTGCTCCGGCTCGTGGACGACCTCTCGCGCCGCGTCGACGAGCTCGAGAATCAAGGTGGCGAGGCTTGATGTGGATTAGACGTGCGTGCGGGGATGGGCCAGACCAAGCGGTTCGGCCGGATCCGGCGCAGGACATAGTGGTTCTACGTTCAAGCCGGATCGGGCCGAAGCGCGCAGCGTCTGGCACACCATCCGTGCGTGCGGCTAGTCCACATCAAGTCTCGACATGAGGCTCGCGGTCTGCATGCCGCAGGTGCCGTTCGAACGCGGCGGCACCGAGATCTTTGCGGACGGGTTGGTGCAGGCGCTGCGCGAGCATGGGCACGAGACCGAGCTCGTTACGGTCCCGTTCAAGTGGTATCCCGGCGAGCGCGTGCTCACGCAGGCATTCCTTTGGCGGCTGCTCGACCTCGAGGAGGCGAACGGCCGTCCGGTCGACGCAGTGATCGCGACGAAGTTCCCGTCGTACGTTGTGAAGCATCCGAACAAGGTCGTGTGGTTGTTGCACCAGTTCCGCCAGGCGTGGGACCTCGATCGCACAGAGCTCGGGCAGTTCTCGGAGTCGGCCGAGGATCGCGCGTTGCGCCGAAAGGTGCTCGAGCTCGACAAGGTGACGCTCGGTGAAGCGAAGAAGATCTTCACGACGTCGTCGATCGTCGCCGGGCGCCTCGCTGACTCGACGGGGCTTCAAGCGGAGGTGCTCGCGCCTCCGCCTGCGCCGCTCGCCTTCCGAACAGCGCCCTCCGAGGGCTTCATCCTCTCCGTCAACCGGCTCGACCGTGCGAAACGGATCGACCTGCTCATCGAGGCAGCCGCGCTCGCGCCTGACGTTCGAGTCGTGATCGCCGGCGATGGCCCTGATCGCGATCGTCTGGAGCAGCTCGCACGGGATCGCGGCGTCGACGGCCGCGCGACCTTCGCCGGCCGCGTGACGGACGATGAGCTCGCCGATTTATACGCGCGCTGCCTCGGCGTCTACTACGCCCCGGTGAACGAGGATTACGGGCTCGTTCCGTACGAGGCATTCCTCTCGGAGAAGCCCGTCGTCACGATGACCGACGCCGGTGGGCCGCTCGACATCGTGCGAGAGCGGCAGACCGGGCTCGTCGTCGCGCCGCGCAGCGACGACCTCGCGGGGGCGCTCGAATGGCTCCGTACGAACGAGGACGAAGCGCAAGTGCTCGGCCGTGCCGGTCGCGATGTCGCGCGCGCCGTCACGTGGTCATCGTGCGTCGAACGGCTCCTCGCGGCGGTCGCCTGACGTGAAGGTCGCCTACTTCTCACCGCTCCCGCCGAGTAGATCGGGCATCGCCGACTACTCCGCGCTTCTGCTCTCCGCGCTCGATCGGCTCGTCGAGATCGAGGTCGTGCGGCCGGGCCGTACACGCCCCATCGCAGATGCCGACGTCGCGATCTACCACATCGGCAACGACCCGGACGCGCATGCATGGATCGTCGATGCGCTCCGTCGGCGTCCGGGAGTCGTCGTGCTACATGATTTCGTCATCCATCACCTCGTGGCCGGGATGACCATCGGGCGCAAGGACGGCCACGCCTATCTCACGGCGATGGAGCGCGAGGCGGGCGTCGCCGGGCGCATGCTGGGGTGGGGCGTGCTCGAGGGCCGAGTGCCGCCTTTGTGGGAGGTGCGGCCCGAGGAGTTCCCGCTGGCAGGGGAGGTTCTCGACCGGGCGACGGGCGTGATCGTTCACTCGCGCTACGCCGAGACGCAGGCGCGCGAGCACGGTTACGACGGCCCGCTCTGGCGCATCCAGCACCCGGCCTGGCCCGCACCAGTGGTCGAGCCCGTACAGGTCCAGGGCGCCCCGCTCATCGGCTGCTTCGGTCATCTGAACGAGAACAAGCGCATTCCGCAGCTCCTGCGCGCGTTCGCCGAGTTCCGCCGCAGGCATCCCGACGCGCGACTGCTGCTCGTCGGCGAGGAAGCGCCGGGATTCGACCTCGCCGGCCGGCTCGAGCGACTCGGGCTGGACACGGAGGGGGTCATTCGTGAGCCGTACGTCGAGGAGGCGCGGCTCTGGTCGCTCCTCGCCGCATGCGACGCCTGCGTGTTGCTGCGCGCGCCGACGATGGGCGAGACCTCGGGGAGCGCGATTCGCACGCTCTCGCTGGGCAAGCCGCTCGTCGTGAGCGATCTCGGCTGGTTTGCGGAGCTTCCCGACGAGATCGCGCTGAAGGTGCCCGTGGGTGGAGATGCGGAGATCGCCGGCATCGTCTCTGCCCTCGAGCAGCTCGCCGACCCTGCGACAGTGGCGACGATGGGTGCCGCCGCGCGCGCCTACATCGAGCAGGAGCACGCGCTCCCGAAGATTGCGGAGCAGTACGTCGCCGTCCTCGAGTCCGCAGCCGGCGGCGGCGCCGTGGAAGCGAAGGTGCTCAGGGAGGTCGCAGAGGCGGCGACCGACGTGGGCCTCGAGCCTGAGCTGATCGCGCCGGAGCTCGAGGGTGTCGGCCTCGTCTCGCCGGACGGCCGCGGCCCTGCAGCAGTCGCTGTCCAAGGTCCGTGGGCGAGCGTCCTGAGAACACTGCCGATATGGGCGTGGCTCGCGGTCCTCTACGTCGCGTCCGTCACGGTGCAGCTCACGCTGGGCCTGAGGGTCTCGTCGCCGTGGATCATGGTCGACGAGCTCGTCTACTCGGACATGGCGCGCAGCTTCGCGTCGACGGGGCATTTCCTCGTTCGCGGCGTGCACGGCAACTACGGCTTCGTGTACCCGCTGCTCCTCTCGCCGGCATACAAGGCGCTCGGCCCGATGACGGACGTCTATCAGTGGTCGCGCGTGATCAACGCGCTCGTAATGTCGTCCGCGGTCATCCCCGCGTACCTACTCGCGCGCCGCGTCGTGCGTCCACCCGCTGCTCTCGCGGCGGCTGCGCTTGCCGTGGCGATTCCGTCGCTGGCGTACGTCGGGACGCTGATGACGGAGAACGCGTTCTATCCGATCTTCCTCTGGCTCGCGCTTGCGCTCGTGGTCATGCTCGAGTCGCCGACGGCGCGCAATCAGATCGTGGCGCTCGTCCTCTGCGTGCTCGCTTTCGAGACGCGCGCGCAGGCGGTCGCGCTCTTCGCTGCAGTGCTCACTGCGCCGCTTGCGCTCGCGTGGATCGAGCGCGGACGGCCGCGTAGCCTCAAGTCGTTCGTACCTCTGTACGGCATCGTCGTCTCGGGGGCGGTGTTGGTGGCGATCGTCGAGGTCGCCCGCGGACGTTCGCCGGTCGCCGTCCTCGGCAACTACTCGAAGGCGAGCAACGGCGGGTATCACCTTTGGCCTGTCGTGAAATGGCTCGTGCTCCACGTCGCCGAGCTCGATCTCGCGGTTTGGGTGCTGCCGTTCGCGGCGCTGATCGTGCTCGTCGCGAACGCGCGGCATCTCGATCGTCGGCTGCGGGTCTTCTCGGCAGCCGCCGCGTCGCTTTCGGTCTGGCTCGTCCTCGAGGTCGGGGTGTTCGCATCGCAGTACTCGGCGCGCGTCGAGGAGCGCAACCTCTTCTACATCATGCCGCTGTTCCTCATCGCGCTCCTCGCCTGGATCGAACGGGGCCAGCCACGGCCTCCGCGCGCGGCGATCGCCGCCGCCGGGGTCGCCGCTGCGCTGCCCGGCGCGATCCCCTTCCTGAGCCTGCTCAACATCACCGCACAGTCGGACACGATCGGCCTGCAGCCCTGGTGGTACCTCGGCGACGGGCTTGCCGGCCGCAACAGCGTCGCGCTCGTGGCCGTGCTCCTCTCGCTCGCGCTCGGAGCCGCCTTTCTGTGGCTCGGGCCTCGTTACGCGCCCGTCCTGCCGATGATCGTGGCGGTCGGCTTCCTCGCGACGTGGCTTCCGGTCGAGCTGTGGACACACAGCTTTCCCCGCCTCGCGACGAGCGCGTACAACCAGGGAGTAGGCCCGCAGCAGCAGCGGAGCTGGATCGATAGGGCCGTGGGACGAGACGCACACGTCGCAATGCTCTGGACCGGCGGTAACGCGCTCGCGATGTGGGAGAACGAGTTCTGGAACCGCAGTGTCGACCGCGTCTACAACCTCCGCGCACCGCTGCC
>JAOPYX010000241.1 GCA_025964535.1 Actinomycetes bacterium
AGCCACCGGCGGTTGCGGAGCAGGAGCCGCGCCGACCGAAGCGGTCGGTTCGGGATGAGTGGCGGCATTGCCGCAGCGGCGTCGTGCTCGAGCGAGTAGGCCGTGTTGGTGACGACGGCCGACACGAACGCGAGCGTCAGTCCGATCCACGTGTGCTGTCCCATTGCGATGGAGAGCTCCGGCCAGGCGAAGGGCCGTCCGCCACGAGGATAGAAACCGCCGGACCGGGTCCGCGACTTGTGGTCACGCGCGCGTCCCCCTGGTGCTGGCGAACGACTTCGGACGAGCGAGTACGACTAGGTCATCTCATCCGGGAGGACACACAATGGCTTCGACTGCGATTTCGACACATCTACCCCCGATCGCCGCGCCCGCGCGCGACGAGGCCGGGAAGGCGCTGCAGGCGACGCTTGTCGAGCTGATCGACCTCGGCCTGCTCGGGAAGCAGCTGCACTGGAGCATCGTCGGGCACCTCTTCATGCCCTTGCACCTACAGCTGGACGAGTTGGTCGATTCGTGGCGCGAGCTCTCCGACACGGTCGCCGAACGGGCTGTCGCGATCGGCGTCTGGCCCGACGGACAGGCGGCGGCGGTTGCGGCCGGAGGCGGGGCGGCCGCGCTCGACCCTGGCGCAATCGACGATGTCGGCGTCGTCCGCGAGCTCGAGGGGCGCCTCGCCAACGTCACCGAGCACATACGTACCCGCATGGACCGGCTCGGCGAGCTCGACCTCGCGTCGCAAGACGTCCTGATCGAGACCGTGCGCGAGCTCGAGAAGCAGCTGTGGATGGTCCGGGCACAGCTCACTGAAGACGGCGGGCACTGATGTCCCCGCTCTCGCGCGCCTTCCGCGGTCGCCGCCGGAGCGATGCGGACCCGGCTCGGATCCCTCCGGGCCAGTACGTCACCGACGACTTCCCTGTGCTCTCGGCCGGGCCGACGCCGCACCGACCACTCGAAACCTGGAGCTTCACGATCCAGGGCTCCATCGACGAGCCCGTGTCGTGGACATGGGAGCAGCTCCAAGCCCTTCCGAGCGAGACGATCACGACGGATATCCACTGCGTGACGAAGTGGTCGAAGCTCGACACCGTCTGGACCGGCGTTTCGCTCGACACGCTGCTCGACGACGTCGAGACGAGCGCCGAGTACGTCACCGCATTCAGCGACGGCGGCTACACGACGAATCTTCCGCTCGAAGATGCGACCGGCGGCAAAGCGTGGATTGCGTACGCCTTCGACGGCGAACCGCTCGCGCCCGAGCACGGCGGCCCCGCGCGGCTGCTCGTCCCGCACCTCTACTTCTGGAAGAGCGCGAAATGGGTGCGCGGGCTCGAGCTGCGGAATGAGGACGAGCCCGGCTTCTGGGAGAGCTACGGCTACCACAACTACGGCGACCCGTGGCGAGAGCAGCGCTACGCCGGCGACTGAACTGGCAGCTCGCCGGCGTGATCGAGCTGATCGAGGAGACGGCAGAAGCGACGAGCATCGTCCTCGACCTCCCCGACCGGCAGCGTCATCGCGCCGGCCAGCACGTCGACGTGCGCCTGACCGCGGAGGACGGCTATGAGGCACAACGCAGCTACTCCATCGCCTCGGCACCGGAAGACGCCTACCTCGTGCTCACCGTCGAGCGGCTCGATGACGGCGAGGTCTCGCCCTACCTCGTCGACACGCTGCGGCCCGGCGACGAGCTCGAGCTGCGCGGGCCGATCGGCGGCTACTTCGTCTGGGAAGAGGTGCTCGGCGGGCCCCTCCTGCTCGTCGCCGGCGGCTCGGGAGTGGTGCCGCTGCGCGCGATGCTGCGCCACCACCAAGCCGTCGGGAGCACCATCCCCGTACGACTGCTCTACTCGGTCAAGTCGCTCGACGACGTCATCTACCGGGACGAGCTGATGGGCATGGCCGCGGATGACGAGATCGACGTTCGTTTGACGCTCACCCGCGAGCAACCCGAAGGCTGGCGAGGGTATGCACGCCGGATCGACCAGGAGCTACTCGCCGACGTGGCCTGGCCGCCGAGCGAGGGGCCTCTCACCTACGTCTGCGGGCCGACGAGCTTCGTCGAGGTCGCCGCGAATGCGCTCGTCGGGCTCGGCCACGACCCCGGCAGGATCAGGACCGAGCGTTTCGGCCCGACGGGTGGCTAGACCCGTGACCGGCGCAGTCATGGACGCACTCGACGGCAATGCGATCGCCGGTGTGTTGTTCGAGGTGTTTGGAGCCGAGATGACGACGTCGGCAGCGGTCTGCGCGAACTGCGGCGCACGAGCTCCGGCGGCCGAGCTCGCGGTCTATCTTCGCGCGCCGGGCACCGTTGCTCGCTGCCGGACGTGCATGAGCGTGCTGATGGTGCTCGTCACGATTCACGAGCGCACCTGTGTCGACCTGCGCGGCCTCGACACGCTGGAGATCCCGGCGAGCCGTGGCCCTAGCGGATGGGGCTAGCCGGCGGCGACGGCCTGCAGCACCGAGTCGAGCAGTCCCGGGAACCGCTGCTCGAGCTCGTCCCGGCGTAGCCGGACGTACTTGCAGGTGCCCTGCTCGCGTTCCGTCGTGATGCCCGCCCGCACGAGTGCCTTCAGGTGATGGCTTCCCGTCGACTTCGCCACGGGCAACTCGATCTGCCCGCACATCAGCTCGGCCGGATCGGAGCAGGCCGCGAGCTGGCGCACGATGTTCAGCCGCACCGGATCGGACAGGGCCTGAAGGACGGTGAGGACGTCGACCTCGGCGAGGTCGGGGACGTCGGGGTGGTCGCTCGACTTGGTCATTGTTTGACGTGGATCGAACAAGTCATGTACGATCGCCATCGAACAATAGCCGACTCCGCGTTCCGGAGCCGGCTTCTCAACAGAAGGAGCCGCCCTCGTGTCCAACTCTTCGCCGCAAGCGCTCACCCTCGACGACGGCTCCGGCCAACTGAGCCGCCGGGCCTGGGCAGCGCTGCTCGTGCTCTGCGGCGCGCTCTTCCTGGATGCCCTCGACGTCTCGATGATCGGCGTGGCGCTTCCGTCGATCCGCACCGACCTGCACCTCTCGACGAGCTCGCTGCAGTGGGTCGTGAGCGCCTACGTGCTCGGCTACGGCGGCTTCCTGCTGCTCGGCGGCCGGGCTGCCGACCTGCTCGGCCGGCGTCGCCTGTTCCTGATCTCGCTTGCCGTCTTCATCGTCGCCTCCGGCCTCGGCGGCCTGACGCACGACGGCTCGCTCCTGATCGCGACGCGGTTCATCAAGGGCGTCAGCGCTGCCTTCACCGCGCCCGCCGGGCTCTCGATCATCACGACGAGCTTCGCCGAAGGGCCTGCACGCAACAAGGCGCTCTCGGTCTACACGGCGACCGGCGCGACCGGCTTCTCGCTCGGGCTCGTCGTCGGCGGCTTGCTGACGGAGATCGGATGGCGCTGGGTGTTCTTCCTCCCGGTCCCCGTCGCGCTCGCCGTACTCGTCGCGGCGTTCCGCCTCGTCCCCGCCGGCGCCCGCCCCCCGCGCTCGTTCCGTGGCTTCGACGTTGCCGGCGCGGTCACGCTGACGAGCGCGATGCTGCTGCTCGTCTTCACGCTCGTCGAAGCGCCGACCGCGGGCTGGACATCGGCCCGGACGCTCGGCTCGCTCGTCGGTGCCGCCGTATTCCTCGCGCTCTTCGTCGTGCAGGAGCGGCGCACGGCCGCACCGCTCGTCCGGCTCGGCATTCTTCGCTCCGGCTCGCTCGTTCGCGCGAATCTCGCCGCGATGTCGCTCTTCGGCGCGTGGATCGGCTTCCAGTTCATCACCACGCTCTACCTGCAGCAGCTGCGTGGCTGGTCGCCGCTCGACACGGGGCTCGCGATCTTCCCGACGGGTGTCCTCGTCGCGACGCTCGCGCCGCGCATCGCGCCACTCGTTGCGCGATTCGGCGTCACGAAGCTGATCGTCACCGGGCTGATCGCGTCAGTCGTGGCGTATGCGCTCTTCCTGCCGATCGGGCTCCATTCGGGCTACGTCGCGGCGATGCTGCCGACCTTCCTGCTCGCTGGTCTCGGCTTCGCGCTCTCGTTCGGACCGCTGAACATCGCGGCGACGAACGGCATCGCTCCGGAGGAGCAAGGGCTCGCCGGCGGCTTGCTCAACACGTCGTTCCAGTTCGGCGGCGCGCTCGTGCTCGCCGTCGTCACCGCCGTCTACAACGCGAGCCGCGGCAGCGGCGGCTCGCAGCAGGCGCTGCTCGACGGCTTCCGTCCGGCAGTCGGCGTCTCGCTGGTCGTCGCCGCCATCGGCGTCGCGGCGATCGGGCTGCGGGGCCGCGCGAAGGCCCCCGCCGTCGTGGAGCCGGAGCTGGAAGCGGAGGCCTTGCTGGAGGCGGATGCGGCGTAGATACGCTGGCGAAGTGCAGGGTTCAGGGCGGTAGAACGTGCAGGTCCTCGTCCCTCTCAAGCGGCTCGATCGCGCCAAGACCCGGCTCGACGGCTTGCTCGACGCGCCGGGTCGGGCGCGACTCATGCGCGCGCTCCTCGAGCACACGCTGACCGAGGTGAAGCGTGCCCCGTCGGTCAGCGGCGTCGTGCTCGTCTCCTCCGACCCGGCGAGCGCTGCAATCGCGAACGAGCACGGCGTCGCGCACTTCGACGATCGCGGTCTGCCCTGGAACGATGCGCTCGCTGCTGCAGTTGCAGAGAGCGTGTCGTCTCAGGAGGTCGCCATCGTCGCGGGCGACCTCCCCCTGGTCTCCGCGGACGACGTCGAAGCGCTGATCGCCGCGATGCCGGAACGCGGGGTCGCCATCGCGCGCGCTCGGGACGCCGGCACGAACGCCGTCGCGATGCGGCCCGCGGGCGCGATGCACACGTGCTTCGGCACACCCGGTAGCGCGGCTCGGCATGCCGAGCTCGCGGCCGCGGCCGGGCTCGACGCAGTCATCGCCGACATAGCCGGGCTCGCGATCGACCTGGACTCTCCCGACGACGTTCGCGAGGCGCTCGGCCGCGACCTACCCGACGCGGTCCGTGCCGCGCTCGCGACTACGTCGCGGTAACTCCCGCGCGCTCACGCAGCAGCGGCAGCACATCGGCCGAGAACTGCTCCAGGAAGCGACGCTGGTCGGCGCCGGGACCGTGGAACACGAGGTGGTCGAAGCCCATGTCGACGTACGACCAGATGCGCTCGACGCAGTCCGCCGGATCGTCGCTGACGATGAAGCGCGTCTGTGCACGCTCGAGGTTCGCGTCGGCAAGCCGCTCCATCTCGATCGGGTCCTCGACCCCGCTCTTCTCGTCGGCGCTGAGGGCCAGTGCGGCCCACCAGTTGCAGGCAGTGCGCGCAGTCTCGATGTCACGGTCGTACGAGACCTTGATCTCGATCATCCGCGCGATCGCCGACGGGTCGCGGCCCGCAGTGCGTGCGCCCTCCTCGACGTTCTCGAGCAGCTGCGCGTAGAGCTCGCTTCCCTTGCCGCTCGTGCAGATGAAGCCGTCGCCTGCACGACCGGCGAGCTTCGCGGCGAGCGGCCCGGACGCAGCGACGTAGATCGGCACCGGCTCGGTCGGACGGTCGTAGATCGTCGCCCGGTCAGTCCGGTAGTACTCGCCCTCGAACGTCACGCGCTCCTCCGCCCAGAGACGGCGGATCAGCTCGATCGCCTCGGCCAACCGCAGCCGGCGCTCCTTCGCGCCCGGCCACTCCATCGCCGTCGCCGGCGTCTCGTTCATTGCCTCGCCGGTCCCGACGCCGAGGACGACCCGGCCGGGGGTCAGGCAGCCGAGCGTCCCGAAGGCCTGAGCGACGATCGAGGGGTGGTAGCGCATCGTCGGCGTGAGCACGCTCGTCACGAGCTTCGCGCGCGACGTCGCCTGCCCCGCGGCGCCCAGCCACACGAGGGAGTTCGGAGCATGGCCGGTCGAGTGCCGCCACGGCTGGAAGTGATCCGAGACCGCAATCGACTCGAGGCCGACCTGCTCGGCCAGGACCGAGAACTCCAGCAGCTCGGCGGGCCCGAATTGCTCGGCCGACGCCTTGTACCCGAACTCGATCGTCATGCACTGCCTCCGCGGTCGTGGGGATGTTTGCACGTCGTGGCGCAGCCGTCAGGCAACAACCACTCCAGCAGCATATTGGATCCTGCACATCGGATACACAGTGTCCGGTAGGCTCATTTCATGGCGTATCTCGTTGCCGGCGAGTCGCGGACGGAGCCGCTGCGCGCGCTGGTGGGTGCACTCTGCACGGCGCTCGAGCACGCCGGCTTCGAGCCGGCGCACGATGCCACGCCTCCCCGGCTCGTCCTGAACGTCGTCGACGTGGATCACCCGCGGCCGTTCCGCCGCCGCTCGCGCGGAACCTTCGTCGCCGCGCTGCACGCTGTCGGCGCGCCGCCGCCCGACCCCCTGCGCGAGGGGTACCCGATGCTCGTGCGCGCGCTTGCGAACGTCTCGCTCACCTATGTCCCGGATCAGGGCGTCTGGTTCACGACGCCGGAGCGAGGCAGCTACCTCATCCCCGAGGCGGACGGGACGGCCGCCTTCGCCGATGCGGTCGTCGCGCGGCTCGCGCCCCTCGCCCGTTCGCGGCTCGTGATCGACAACGAGTTCCGTCCCGACTTGGAGCCGGAGCTGTGGGACGGCGACGAGCTCACGCGCTCGATCGTCGCCGCCGGGCGTCGCCTCGACGAGCTCGGCTTGCTGCCGGCGCCGTTCCCGATCGAGGACCTCGTCGACGAGCACGACCTGCGCCACATCAAACGGCTGTACGGGCTCGGCGGCCTCTCCTACGGGAACCTCTCCGCGCGCAAGGACGAGAACCGTTTCTGGATGAGCGCGAGCGGCGTCGACAAGTCGAAGCTCGAGACGCCCGGCCGCGACATCCTGCTCGTCTCGGGCTACGACGCCGACGCCGGCCAGATCGTGCTCAGCGTGCCGCCGGGCGTCGAGCCGCGACGTGTCTCGGTCGACGCAATCGAGCACTGGAAGATCTACCGCGACCATCCGGACGTCGGCGCGATCGTCCATGTCCACGCGTGGGTGGAGGGCGTGGCCGCGACCGACGTCAACTATCCCTGCGGAACGGAAGAGCTCGCGCAGGACGTCGCCGACCTCCTTGCCGCCGAGCCGCATCCGGCTCACGCGATCATCGGCCTGCGCAACCACGGCATCACGGCCACCGGCTCGAACCTGGAAGAGACCCTCGCGCGGATCACGCCGAGGCTCCTGCGCCAGGTCCCGATGACGTAACTACGGGGCGAGCGAGCGCTCGGCGCTCGCGAAGAACTCCGTGAGGATCTTCGCCGCCTTCTTCCGGATCGACCCGGCGCCGAGTGCCGCGGGCCGCCCGGTGACCTCGTAGGTGCCGCTCACGTCGAGCTCCGTGCCGTACTCGCGCTCGGCGACGTCGAGCGCGACCTCGATGATCAGCCGCGAGCCAGCCTGGCGATCCTCGCCGTCACCCGTGGCGCGGATGCTCCGCCCTTCGACGCGCTCGCGCACCGCGATGTCGAGGTCGGCTCGCAACCGGAACGGCCCGAGCTTGTCCTCGAGCACGACGCTGTAGCGCTCGCCGGGCTGGACTTCCTGCACCGAGCCGACGATCGAGATCCACGACAGCACCGTCGGGATGTCGCTCACGGTCTTCCAGACCGCCTCCGGCGCAGCCTTCAGCTGCAAGACCTCGTGGAACTCCTGCTTCATGCCGCCTCCACCGCCGGTGCGAGAGGATCGGCCTTCTCCGGCCGCAGGAGGCCGTCGAGCAGCCGCAGCGGTCGCAGCATCGGCACGAGCGCGACCGTCGACACACCCATCAGGGCAAAGGCCGCTGCGGGCGAGACCGCCAGGATCAACCCGCCGACGGCAAGCGGTGCAACGAGCTTGCCGGCGTTGCGAATCATGCCGCTCACCGCGAGAAGACCGCCGCGCACGCCTTCGGGCGCGGCGACGGAGACGAACGCGTTTTGCAGCACCATGAGCGTTCCGTCGCCGAGGCCGTAAACCACGGCCACGACCAGCGCCAGCTGCCAGCTCGGCACGACCGCGAAGAGCACGAGCGAGCCGCCGACGAGGAGGACCGCCGCAATCAACATCCGCGAGGGCGAGACGCGGCGTAGCGCGCGCACGACGAGAAAGTTGACGCACGCCGCGACGCCGGAGGCGATGCTGAGCGCAAGCGCGGCTTCACCGAGTGTCGCCCCTTGGCTATGGACGAGCATGAACGGCAGGTAGGCGACCAGAGCGAACTTGCACCAGAAGCGGAGGAAGCCTGCGCCCAGCACCGCCGGCATGCCGGGTAAGCGCACCGCCTCCACCAGCTCGTTCCCGTACTTGCCGGAGCCCACGGACTTCGACCGCTTGTCGTCGAGGACGAACAGCCCCGCGAACGCGACCGGGATCAAGAGACCCTGTGCGGCGAGTGGCGCCCGCCAGCTCCATGCCGCGAGGGCGGCGCCGACGAGGGGGAACACGAACTCGCCGCCGGTCATCGACACCTGCCGCCACGCCTGGCCCTTCAGCTGGTCCATGCCGAGGTAGGTGTCGGCGATCAACGTGACGCTCAACGGCATCAATGATGCAAAGCCGACGCCCTGGAGCACGCGCAAGCCGAGCAGGAGGTTGAAGTTCGTCGCAAGTGCTTGCGCTGCACCGGCACCGCCGTAGAGGAGGGCCATCGAGACGAACACCTTCCGGCGACCGAGCGCGTCGGCGAGATACCCGAGAGGGATGGCGAGCACGACGCCGGGCAACATGTACGCCGCCGTGAACAGGCCGAGGGCGCTGTCGCCGAACCCGATCGCGTGCTGAAGCGCGGGAAGCGCAGGGGAGATCCCCTGTGCACCGTAGACCGTGGCCGCGCCGGCGACGGCCGCGAGGACCAGATGAGCACGTGCACGATCAGCCATGCTAGGAGCGGGCCTGCTCGCTCTCTTGGATGTTCGTGACGAGCTGCTCGCAGACGCGCTCGAGGTGGTCGGCCAACCAGCTGACCGCAGCGTCGATGTCGCCGCTTCGCAGGAACTTCAGCACCTGTGCGTGGTCGCGCTCACCCGGCCTGCGCGCGTAGTCGACGTTGCGCTCGACCATGTAGCGGGCGGCGTCCTCGCGCAACCGTTCGATGAGCGCGACGATCTGCGGCTGATGCTCGTGGTCGTACAGCTCGCGATAGAAGTCTGTGCGGCGCCGAAGGAACTCCTCGGGGCCCTCGACGTCGTTGAGCTCGAACGCCAGGTGCTCGAGCCGCTCCAGGCGCTCGGGCGTCATCGCGTTCATCGCCTTGCGCAGCGCGTGCGTCTCCAAGAGGCCGCGGATCTCGTAGATCTCGCGCAGCTCGTTCACCGTGAGCGTGTTGACGACGGCGCCGCGATACGGATGGAACGTGACCAGGCCGTTCGACTCCAGCTTGAGCAGTGCCGAGCGCACGGGAATGCGCGACACGCCGATCGCCTCGGCGAGCTGATCCTGGCGCAGCCGCTCTCCGGGCTTGAAGACGCCGGAGAGGATCCCCTCGCGGATCGTCTCGTACGCCATGTCGGCGACCGT
>JAOPYX010000245.1 GCA_025964535.1 Actinomycetes bacterium
GGCTCGAGCGCGACGTGCGCTCGAGCCGCCTCTCTGCCGGTCCCGAGGAGTGCGGACATCCTCTCGCCTACTTCTTCAGCCAGGACGGCGTCGTGAACCAGGACGGGTGCTTCTTCTGGAACGCGGCTTCGCGGGCGGCGATCAGCGGATTCAACTTCGTCGAGTAGTACCCGGCGGCGTTCACCGCCGACGTGAGCGTGCCTGCCGACAGGAAGGCGTTGGCGTAGTCCTGCTCGTTCGAGATCGCCTCGGGCTGCGTCGGGCCGACCCAGGTCTTCACCTGCTTCTCACCGGCCTGGAAGTTCGCGAGCACGGTGTCGTACGGCTGCTGCGAGTTGGCCGCGACGACCTTGGCCCACTGGGTGGGATGTGAGCGCGCCCACGCAAGCGCCGTGTTGACGCGCGCGATGAAGTCGGCGATGGCTGCAGACTTCGCCGAGTCCTTCAGATCCGCGGCATAGGCGTTGTACGAGCCCTCGAGGGCGCCGAGCCTGCCGCGAAGGTAGGGACCGCCGTCGGCAAGCACCTTCGCGCCCTGTGCGACACCCTGGTTGATGTTCCCGAAGCCGGCGTACGCGTCGACGCTGCCGCTGAGCAGAGCGCTGAGGCCCGTCGCAGGGTCGACCGGGACGATCGTCACGTCCTTGAACGTCAGGCCGGCCGACTGGAGCTGCTTCAAGAGGAAGTACTCGCTCGTCGTCGTGCGGACGAGCGCGATCTTCTTTCCCTTGAGCTGACCGATCGACGAGATGGACGAGCCCTTCCCGACGAGCGTCGACTGCTGGTACGTCGTCAGCTTCAGCGTCCCGACCGCCAGGAAGTTCGGCTTGCCCGAAGCGGCGATGAGGACATTGCTCACGCCGCTGCCGCGGCCGAGGTCGGTCGTACCCTGGTTGACGGCCTGCGTCTGCAAGGCACCACTCGGGAACACTGCGTAGGTCACCTTGTACGGCGTGTTGTCGAGACCCGACGCCTTCAGCAGCACGTCGTCACCCTGAGCCGGGTAGACCGCGACCTTCAAGGTGACCTTCGAGAGGTCGTAGCGGCCGGTCGCGCCGTAGGCGGTCGTGCTCGCGGCGACCGCGGCGCTCGCCGCGACAAGACCGATGGCGAGGGCCGCGAACTGCCCCTTCACGTGTGACGACATGCAGATCCTCCTGGTTCGAGATGAGTAGTTGCGTATTGGCGGGATTGTTTACCTTATAGGTAATATAAGTATGACAATACCAAAGAGTTCCCCGGAGAAAGGAACAACACGGTGTGTGACTTCGCGAACGATTCGAACCTGCCGCATCTCCACGAGGACGAGTACGTGCTCGATACGCCGCTCATCCGCTCGCTCGTCGCACAGGTCAAGGAGCGAACCGCGGCGAGCGCGTCGGCTGCCGAAGCGTGCGAATCCCTACGACCGGCGTTCGAGCGCCTGCTCGCGGGCCGCAGCTGGCTGCCCGAGCGCTTTCAAGAGCCGGTGCCCGACAGCGGCATGGGCGGCGGGATCGGCCAGTGGCTGCTCTACCGCTCGGCGGACCGGTCGCTCTCGCTCTTCAGCCTCGTGGTGCCGCCCGGCTCGAGGACGCCGATCCACGACCACCTGGCCTGGGGGCTGATCGGCCTCTACAAGGGCAACCAGGACGAGGAGCTGTACACACCCGGGCCTTCCGGAATGGAGCTCACGAAGCAGCGTCCACTGGAGCCCGGCGACTACTACGTGCTGCTCCCGCCCACGGACGACATCCACCGGGTGCGCACGACGTCTGACGTGACGTCGGTCTCGATCCACCTACTCGCGAACGACACGGGCTGCACGCACCGGCATACCTATGACGACGCGACCGGAGCGACGAAGCCGTTCGTCTCCGGGTATGCAAATGCCGAGTGCGTCGGTGTCGCCGCATGATCTTCCGACAGTTCATCGACGAGGACCTTGGCTGCGCCTCCTACCTGCTCGGCGACGCCGGTGAGGCTGCCGTCGTCGATCCCGCCTGGGATACCGGCAAGTACCTGGACTTCGCCGACGCCCACAACCTGCGGATCACACGTGTCGTCGAAACGCACACGCACGCCGACCACGTCTCCGGGCGCGGCCGTCTTGCGGCGGCCACCGGGGCGGAGCTTCTCCTCCCGGCCGAAGCCGACGCGGCCTTTCCACACACGCGACTGAATCCCGGGGACTCGTTCGCCTTCGGCGACGTCGAGGTCGACGTCGTCGGCACGGCCGGTCACCGGCCCGAGCACCTCGCCTTCCTCGTCACCGACCGCGGCCGCTACCCGGAGCCCACCATGCTCCTCTCGGGTGACTCTTTGCTGGTCGGGGACGTAGCCCGTCCCGATCTCGCCGCCGGCGACAGCGAACAGATCGACGCAGCCTCGCGCTCGCTGTTCGCGTCGATCCACCGGCTTGCGGCGCTTCCGGATCACGTCGAGCTCTGGCCGGGGCACATCGGCGGCTCGCTCTGCTGCAGTGCAGGCACCAGCGAGAAGCCGTCGTCGACGGTCGCGCTCGAGCGACGCACGAACGCAGCCCTCGCGGACTCGGACGAGCTGCGCTTCGTGGCAGACCTGCGCACCAGGCTGCCCGCGCGTCCGCCGACGGTCGATCTCGTCGTCGGCCTGAACCGTGGGCCGCTCATCGCCGCGCAGCCACCACTCGAGGAACTCAGCGTCGCCGACGCCGCCGGCCTGCTCGCCGCCGGTGCGACCGCCGTCGATGGACGAAGCGCCGACGCATTCGACGACGCGGCCATCGACGGCTCGCTCTGCATCCCGCTGAATCGGCCTGGAGTCGGAACTCGTGCCGCGTGGCTGCTCGACCCGGCCACGCCGCTCGTGCTCGTCGCCGACGACGCCGCGCTCGCCGAGCGCCTTGCGTCGCGCCTCGCAGCTGTCGGGCTGTTCGAAGTTCGCGGCTATCTCCCGGCCGACGCCGCGAACTGGCAGACGCAGGGTCTGCCGCTCAATACCGTCGAGCGGGTGTCTGCACACGAGCTCGCCGGCCTGCTCGCCGACGACGCCGCTGTCCTCGTCGACGTCAGAGACGCCGACGAGCACGCGCGCTTCTCGGTGCCGGGCGCTCTTCATGTGCCATGGCGCGAGCTACCGGCACGAGCGGCGGAGATCCGCGCTCTCGGCAAGCCGATCGCGGTCGCCTGTGCGTCCGGTCGGAGAACAGCGATCGCCGCAAGCCTGCTTGCCAGTCGATCAGGCCCGTCGGTCTTACGTCTCGCGGACGAAGGTATCGAGACGCTGCACGGCTACAGCGTCGAGTTGGGCGCGCTCGCCGGCAGCACGTAACCGGGGAGTGCGCGCGATCGCTTCGCGGAGCAGTCAGAATGCCGGGCCATGCGAATCTCCGCCAAAGAGGATTACGCGCTACGAGCGGCCGTCGAGCTCGCGGCCGCCGCACCGGACGTTCTCAAGCGTGACCTGATCGCCTCTGCACAGGACATCCCTGCAGCGTTCCTCGAGACGATTCTGCTCGAGCTGAAGCGTGCGGAGATCGTCGAAGCCCAACGCGGACCTGAAGGAGGCTTCCGACTGGCGCGCGACGCGGACGACATCAGCGTTGCCGACGTGATCCGCGCCGTCAGCGGACCGCTCGCGACCGTTCGAGGCGTACGACCGCCGGCGCTCGAGTACGAGGGCGCGGCGGTCGACGTTCCGAAGCTGTGGATTGCCCTCCGCGCGAGCATCCGCGGCGTGCTCGAGACGGTCACGCTCGCCGACCTCGCAGGCGGGAAGCTGCCCGCGCGGATCCGGCGGTTGGCGGAGGACCCCGCTCACTGGGAATGACCCCCCGGCGGCTTGCCGGTCAGCTCCCGCTCCAGAAGACCTCGTACTCGAGCTGATCCGGTCGCGCGAACGGCCCGAACGACTCCGGCCGCTCGAGCTTCGGGAGCTCGCCTGCGTAGCAGCGGATCGCGCGGACCTTTCGCTCACGCTGCTGCGCGCCGAGCGCCACGACCTCGCGCGCCCGGTCGGAGGCGAGCTGGGTGTCGGGACGGAATCCGCAATACGGCTGGTCCGCGTACAGCCGCGCATCCGGCCTGAGCGCAAGCACTGCGTCCCGCACCCCTCCGTGCTCCTTGTTGACGTGCCGCAGGCCGATCCCGGCCGGCGCGTAGACGACGTCCGCAGCGGCGAGATGCTCCGCCATCGCCTCCGGGGGACACACGCCGCCGCCGTACTCGACTTCGAGCAGGCCGACGTGCACGCGTGCGCAGCCCGCGATCGCGAGCGCAGCGACGTCCTCCGCGCGGCGCTGCTGCATCCGCGTCGCGGAATCCCGCGCGCCCGAGTCGCTGTCCCACTCGCCGAGGAACCCCGGTTCGGGCCCGCCCGTGAACACCGTGACGACGGTCACGTTCGTAGCACCGTCGATCAGGCTCCAGCACGACAGCACCGCATCGTCGAGATGCGTGGAGACGACGACAACGCGCTCAGCTGCGACGGACATACAGCGAGTCTCGCCGCTGCGACGGCTGTACGCGAAGATGTGCACATGACCGGCTTCCGCAAGCAGCTGTTCCGCACCGGGCTGAAGCTCATGAGCTCACTGCACCGCTCGATCTACCGCGTGTCAGGAGGCCGCGCGGCCGGGCGCGTCTGGAACATGTCGGTCCTCCTCCTGACGACGACGGGCAGGAAGACAGGGTCGCCGAGAACGACGCCACTCAGCTATTTCACGGATGGCGACGATCTCGTCGTCGTCGCATCGAACGGCGGCATGGACTGGTTCCCCGACTGGTGGCTGAACCTGATGAGCGAGCCGCGCGCGTCGGTGCGGCTCGGCCGCTCCACACGCGCAGTCGTCGCGCGAGAGGCCTCTCCCGAGGAGCGGGAGCGACTCTGGGCGACGCTCACCGCGATCGCGCCCGGGTACCTCGAGTACGAGAAGCGCACGAGCCGCGAGATCCCGCTCGGGATCCTTCAGCCCGCGCGCTGAGAAGCTCTAACAGAATGAGCCGGCGGCGAGCTCGTACGAGCGCCGCCGGAGCGAATGGTCGTGCGTGATCGTCACGAGCATCAGCTCGTCGGCACCGTACTCCCCGGCCACCTGCTCGAGCCCGGCCGCCACGGTGTCGGGAGCGCCGACGACTGCGCGCCGGCCCGTGGGCGGCACCTCG
>JAOPYX010000278.1 GCA_025964535.1 Actinomycetes bacterium
GCCGGAACTTCCGCATCCAGTCGGGCTCGTTCTTGTGCGACGAGATCGCGTCGACGAGCTCGTGCGAGACGCCGCGGCCGGACTTGAAGAAGTAGTCCTCGTCGACGGAGAAGCCGTACTTGATCGCGTAGTCGCTGCCGATGCCCTGGACGACCTCGGTTTCGGTCTGCGCCATTACGCCTCAGCTCCTGCCGTTGCGGGGATGAAGGGGTCGTAACCGTCCGCCTCGAGCTCCTTGGCGAGATCGGCGCCGCCCGACTTCACGATCCGTCCGTCCACGAAGACGTGCACGTGATCCGGGGTGATGTAGTCGAGAATCCGCTGGTAGTGCGTGATCACGAGCGCGCCCATCTCCGGGCCGATGAGCTCCTTCACGCCGCCTGCGACGACGCGCAACGCGTCGATGTCGAGGCCGGAGTCGGTCTCGTCGAGCACGGCCATCCGCGGCTTCAGCATCGCCATCTGGAGGATCTCGACGCGCTTCTTCTCTCCGCCGGAGAAGCCGTCGTTCAGGTAGCGCGAGGCGAGCTCGCGGCTGACCTTCAGGCGGTCCATCTGCGCGAGGAGCTCCTTGCGGAACTCCGGGATCGCGATCGGGTTCTCGACTCCGCCGTTGCGCGCCTTGCGCACGGCGTTGATGGCGGCCCGCAGGAAGCTCGTCACGGTCACGCCGGGGATCGCGTGCGGGTACTGGAAGGCGAGGAACAAGCCGCGCTGCGCGCGCTCGTCCGCCCCCATCTCCGTCACGTCGTCGCCGTCGAGAAGGATCTTCCCCTCGGTGATCACGTAGGCCGGGTGGCCCATGATCGCGTTGGAGAGGGTCGACTTCCCGGAGCCGTTCGGCCCCATGATCGCGTGCACCTCGTTCGTGTCCACCTCGAGGTCGACACCCTTGACGATTTCGGTGCCGTCCTCGAGTGAGACATGGACGTTCTCGAGCTTCAGTAGTGCCACTTTGTGAGCCTCAGTTTCCCTTGAAATTGCGGGTTTTTTTGACCGCTTGCAACGACTGCTCAGTCTAGCGAAGAAGCCTCGGCCCGCGAATCGACGTCCCATGGCGGAGCGGGCCGGACCCCGGTAGGCTGATGACCATGCCGAACATTGGAACTGGCGAGATCGTCCTCCTGCTCCTCCTCGCGCTGCTGCTCTTCGGCGCGAAGCGGCTGCCGGAGATCGGTCGCTCGCTCGGCTCGGGTATGAAGGAGTTCAAGGACTCGGTCACGGGCAACAGCAAGCCCGAGACACACGAGCTTGCGCCCCCCACCTCGGTCGAGACGACGACCACCTCGCCCCGCGAGCACGAAACCGTCTAGGGCACGCCCATGAAGCGTCTTCCGCGCCGCTTGCAGCACGGCGAGGAGGCGACGCTGGTCGAGCACCTCGAAGAGCTGCGCCAGCGGATCTTCGTCTGTCTCGGCGCCCTCGTCGTCGGCTTCGTCGCGACCTACGCAATCCATAAGCACCTGCTGCACTGGCTGAACCGGCCGTTGCCCGCGCACGTCGGCAAGCCGATCACCCTCGGCGTCGCCGAGCCGTTCCTCACGGTGATGAAGCTCTGCCTGATGGGTTCGATCGTCCTGACGTTGCCCGTGCTTCTCTGGCAGCTCTGGGCGTTCCTCGCCCCCGCAGTCGACCAGCGCCAGGAACGGCGGGTCGGCTACTTCGTCGCCTTCGCCGCCGTCCTGCTCGTCGCCGGCATGGTCTTCGGCTACTTCGTCGCGCTCCCCGCAGCCGTCCACTACTTGACGAACTTCGACAAGTCGGAGTTCAACGTCCAGCTGCGCGCGAAGGACTACTACTCCTTCACGACGATGGTGCTGCTCGCGATGGGCGTCGTCTTCGAGATGCCGATCTTCATCCTCGCGATGACGCGGCTCGGGATTCTCAGCACCCGGCAGCTGCGCCAGAACCGCCGCGTCGGCTACTTCGCGGTCGCCTGCCTCGGCGTCGCCCTGCCGGGCGTCGATCCGTTCACGACCGTGATCGAGATCCTGCCGCTCTGGGCCCTCTACGAAGGCTCCATCTGGCTCTCCGTCCTGCTCGACCGCAGGCAGGCGCGCCCGGTCGTCGCGGACGGCGTTTCGAGCCCCTGACCGCTACCCTGGGCCACCGATGGCACGCGGAGCAGTCAAGGCGAAGCAGGCGCAGAACCTCAAGAACCAGAAGAGCGGGCGCGCCGGCGCGAAGACGTCCACGAAGGCCCAGTCGCACGGCCGGAAACGCCACGCGAGCGGCGGTAACCCGAACCAGCAGCTCTTCTTCTCGCGACTCCGCCGCCGGGCGAAGCCCGCGTACCTGATCCTCGCCGTCCTCTTCGCCGTCACGTTCGCCTTCATCGGCGTCGGCTCCGGCCAGAACAGCGGCCTCGACCAGCTCTTCAAGGGGCTCAACCTCTTCGGGCGCGGCGGCTCGTCCGTCTCGGCGGCGCTGAAGGAGGTGCAGAAGCACCCGAGCGATCCGAAGGGCTTCCGCGATCTCGCGACCGCGTACGAGGCGAAGGGCGACTCGCCGAACGCGATCAGTGCGCTTCAGCAGTACACGACGCTCAAGCCGAAGGACGTGAAGGCCTGGAGCGAGCTCGGGGGCCTCCAGCTCAGCCAGGCCCAGGTCTACTACTCGCAGTATCAGGCGTCGACACAGAACCAGCAGCTCGCGGCGCCGAGCCAGGGATTCCAGCCGTCGGGGAAGCTCGGCACGGCGCTCGGCACGAACCCGATCGAGCAGGCCGCCGCGTCCACCGCGAGCAGCGCGACGAGCGACCTCTACCAGCGCACAAGCCTCTCCTTCAGCGGCGCGGTCTCGTCGTACAAATCGCTCGCGAAGCTCCAGCCGGGGAACGCGAACGCGCAGTTCCAGCTCGCCCAGGCCGCCCAGACGGCCGGCGACCGTACGACCGCGATCGCCGCCTACAAGGCCTTCGTGAAGCTGAACCCGAACTCCACGACGGCGGCGCAGGTCCGGCAGCTGATCAAGCAGCTCACACCGGCGCCGGCGCCGTCCACGACGAAAAAGAAGTAGCGCCGCCTCCTGCGACCCGGTCTGGAGCGTCTGGTTAGACTCCGCGCGACACCGAGGCACGAATCCGGGGGGAAGCGCGCATGAACTTCGACATCAAGACCGAGCAGCTGAGCGACGACGCCTACGTCATCTCGCTCGCCGGAGAGGTCGACCTCTATACAGCGCCCGAGTTCAAGCAGCAGCTCCTCGAGGTGATCGGCCAGGGCGCCAAGGAGGTCGTCGTCGACTTCAGCGACACCACCTTCATCGACTCGACGACCCTCGGCGTGCTGGTGGGCGGCGTCAAGCGGCTCCGTTCGAGCGACGGCCAGCTCTCGCTCGTCTGCAGCGACCGCAACATCACCAAGATCTTCGAGATCACGGGCCTCGATCGCGTCTTCACGATCTACCCGACGCGGGACGACGCCGTGGCGCAGGTCGGCACGACCGGGAACCAGCCTCCGGCCTAGTGCGGCGGCTCGCGTTTCCTGGGGCGCTGCTCGCCGCCGTCGCGTTGATCGCGGGCGGCTGCGGCACGGGCGGTAAGGCCTCGTCGGCGGGTGACCAGGCGAACGGCCAGAAGCTCTTCACTGCGAAGTGCGCGGGCTGTCACGTGCTCGCGGCCGCCGGCGCGCAGGGGACGATCGGGCCGAGCCTCGACGACGCGTTCGCCGGGCCGAAGGCCGAGCACTTCAAGCAGAGCACGATCCAGAACGTCGTCCTCGACCAGATCCGCGAGGCGTCGATGCCGATGCCTGCGAATCTCGTCACGGGGCAGGACGCCATCGACGTCTCCGGCTACGTCGCCGCGGTCGCCGGCACGAACGCGAAGCCTGCGGCGCAGACCGGCACCGACGGCAAGGCGATCTTCTCAACGAACTGCGCGAGCTGCCACACGCTGAAGGCCGCCGGTGCGACCGGCACCATCGGGCCGAACCTCGACCAGCTGAAGCCGTCGTTCCCGATCACGCAGCATCAGGTCGAGGTGGGAGGCGGCGTCATGCCGGCCTTCAAGGGGAAGCTGACGCAGGCGCAGATCGACGCCGTGGCGAAGTTCGTCTCCAGCTCCGCCGGCAAATAGCCGATCGGCCGGAGTGATCAGGCGCGCGCGGCTCGACGACGCCGCCGCGATTGCGGAGGTGCACGTGCGCACCTGGCAGGCGGCCTACGAGCACGTCTTCGGCGCCGAGCGGCTCGCGGGCATCGACGTCAGGGGGCGCGAGGGCCTCGCGCGGCGTAACGCCTCGGACGCCGACCATGACGTCTTCGTGGCCGAGGAGGACGACCGGATCGTCGGCTTCGCCGCCTCCGGCCCGGCTGAGGAGGATGGGGAGGAGCGGGAGCTCTTCGCGATCTACGTGCTGCCCGAGGCGTGGGGGACGGCCGCGGCACCGGGGCTGATGCACGCCACGCTCGACGCGATGCGCGGCCGCGGCACGGCGCACGCAATCCTGTGGGTGCTCGACGACAACCCGCGCGCGCGACGCTTCTACGAGCGCGAGGGCTGGCAGGCAGACGGGTCGGCCGAGTCCGAGTATCTCGGCCTCGCCGTGCCGCTCGTGCGCTACCGAATGCGCTTCTAGGCGCGCGAGACAGGTACGGCGAAGCGCTCGCGCGCGTGCGCAAGCAGTGCGTCGTCGCCCATGGCGAGCACGATCTCGTCCGCGCCGAACGTACGCAGCGCATCCTCGGCGGCGAGCACCGCGTCGTCCGCACCCACGACGGATCGGGTCGGCCGCCCTGCGGCGGTGAGCTCGGCGGCGAGTGCGTCAGCGGTGTGCTGCGCGTCCGCGCGCCGGTCGTCGACCGCGCCCGTGAGCGACTGGAGGTGCGATGCGAGCGCAGGCACGACGACGAGGATCTCCGTCGCGCCGGCGTCGATCCTTCCGGCGAGATCCGTCGTCCCTGGTGCGGCGACGACGAGCACGCGGCGCGCGCTCCCGGGCGTCGACGAGACGAGCGCAGGCGGAGGGCCTGAGCCTCGTGCACGCATCAGCCAGCTGCCGACCCCACCGATCACGAGCACGGCTGCAGCCACGCCAACCCAGGTGTTGATGTACGCCGCGGCGACCACGACAATCGCGCCGGCGATGACCACGACGAGGAATCTGAAGGCTTCGGCCTCGGTGCGGAGTGGATTTCGCATCAGGCCTCCGGCATACCCGTTGTCAGAGAAGGTAGACGGTCGCGTAGACGACGATCCACATCACGTCGACGAAATGCCAGTAGATCCCGCCGATCTCGACCCCGTGATGGTGCTCGGCGGAGAAGTGCCCGCGGAAGGCCCGGATCGTCATGAACAGCAGGATCGACAAGCCGACGAAGACGTGTGCGCCGTGGAGGCCCGTGAGGCAGAAGAAGATCGTCGCGAAGGCTCCGTCGCTCGTGTTGAAGCCGATGCGTGAGTACTCGATCGCCTGTGTGATGAGGAACGTGAGCCCCATGAGGAACGTGAGCAGCAGCCCGGCTCGTAGGCCCCAGACGTTCCCGCGCTTGATCGACGTCGTCGCCCAGTGGATCGTGAAGCTCGACGTGACGAGGATGCAGGTGTTCAGGAAGGCGACGAAGACCGGCAGGTGGAAGGGCGGCGTCGGCCACGGCGTCCCCGCCACGACGCGTACGAAGAAGTACGCCGTGAAGAACGAGCCGAACAGCATGATCTCCGACGCGATGAAGAGGAACATGCCGAGAACCGCCGGCGTCATCCGCGACGAGTAGTGCGGGACAGGCGGGCCGTGGTGATGCTCGTCGTGCGGCAGGTGCTCTGCGTGCGCGGTCATCGGGCGGTCACCTCGGCCGGCATGTCGACCTCGATGTGGTCGATCGGAAGCTTTGTGTCTGCGCGGAGCCGGCCGAGCAGGTCGCGGCGGAGCCAGCCGGAGCGGGCGCCGCGAAAGGTCGAGACGATGATCTCGTTCACGCGCTCGTCCTCCAGGGTCTGCATCACTGCCGAGTAGGGATCGGGGTGCGAGATCTGCCCGTGCACGTCGAGAGCCTCGCTGCGGAGCGTCGTCACGGCGCGGAGGAGCCGGCGCTCGGCCTCCTCGTACGAGCCGTCGGAGTCGCCTTGCGGCGAGATGATCAGGAAGCTTGCAGGGCCCTGCGCGGCCCGCTCGCGGATCTTCCGGAGCAGCGGCTCGCCGAGCACGGTCTGGTTGGCGACCACGAGGACGTTTGCGGGTCCGCCGGCCTCTGCGTCGAGGTCGACGACGAGGTGCTCGAACGGGAGCGGCTCGGCGACGTCGCGCATCTGGTCGACGAGGTTCCGGCGCAGCCAACCGGACTGCTTCTGCGGATGCGTCGAGACGATGACCTCGTCGGGCTCGAGCTGGTTGATCGCGTCGCGGAGCGCGGACACGGGGTTGGCCTCGATGACGACGCCGGTCGCGGGGATACCGCCGCCGCGCAGCCTGTCGAGCGTGCGGTCGAGCCGCCGGCGTGCAGCCGCGCGGCGTGTGTCGTAGTAGACGACGTAGCCCTGGCGGGGCTGGGTGACGGGCGAGAGCACCGTGACGCGCACGGGACCGTCGGCGTCCTTCTGCTGGATCAGGTCGACCAGCGCGTGGGAGACAACCGTCTCGTTGGCCACGACCAGGATGTGGCGCGTTCCATCGGCGCTCACGGGACGGTCACCTCCTCGACCTCTGTGGCGCGCGCCGGCGCGAGGATCGCGTGCTGCGCACCCGGCACGCCGTATTCGTACGGCGAGCCGACGACTTGCGGGATCTCGTCGAAGTTGAACGTCGGCGGCGGCGAGCTGACGAGCCACTCGAGCGTCATTCCGCGCCACGGGTTGCTCGGCGCGATCGGGCCATTCCGCCAGCTCGTGATCATGTTGTAGAGGAACACGATTGTCGACATGCCGAGCCCGAACGACGCCAGCGAGATGAACATGTTGAGGCTCGCGAACTTCGGCGCGTAATCGGCGACGCGACGCGGCATTCCCTCCATCCCGACGAGGTGCATCGGGAAGAACGTGAGGTTGAAGCCGACGAACGTCAGCCAGAAGTGCAGCTTGCCGAGGCGCTCGTTGTACATGCGCCCGGTTATCTTCGGGAACCAGTAGTACATCCCGGCGAAGATCGTGAAGACGGAGCCGCCGAAGAGCACGTAGTGGATGTGCGCGACGATGAAGTAGGTGTCGCTGACGTGGATGTCGATCGGCACGGCGCCGAGCATCACGCCGGACAGTCCGCCGATCACGAACATCGAGAGGAAGCCCAACGCGAAGAGCATGGGCGTGTTGAAGCGGAGCTTCCCCTCCCACATCGTCGCGAGCCAGCTGAAGATCTTGATTCCCGTCGGCACGGCGATCAGCAGCGTCGTGATCATCATCGGGACGCGCAACCATGGCGCCATTCCGCTCACGAACATGTGATGCGCCCAGACGGAAAAGCCCAGCACGACGATCGCCATGAGCGAGAGGGCCATGAGCCGGTAGCCGAAGATCGGCTTCCGGCTGAAGACGGCTATGACCTCACTCACGATTCCGAAGCCGGGCAACATCATGATGTAGACCGCTGGGTGCGAGTAGAACCAAAATATGTGCTGGTACCCGAGCGCATAGCCGCCGTTGCCCGGGTCGAAGAACGCGGTGTGCATCACGTGGTCGAACATCGAGAAGAACTGCGAGCCGGCGATGAACGGCGTCGCGATCACGACGAGCAGTGACGTCGTGAAGTTCGCCCAGACGAGGAGCGGCATCCGCCAGAAGGTCATCCCCGGCGCGCGCATCGTGATGATCGTGACGAGGAAGTTGAGGGCCGTCATGATCGAGGACGCTCCGGCCCACTGCACGCCCTGGTTGAAGAAGACGGCGCCGAGCGGCTGGTGCGTCGAGCAGAGCGGCGCGTATCCCGTCCAGCCGCACGCGAAGGCGCCGCCCGGTACGACGAACGACGAGAGCATCATGATCCCGGCGATCGGCAGCAGCCAGAACGAGAGCGCGTTCAGCCGCGGGAACGCCATGTCGGCCGCGCCGAGCATCAGCGGAACGGCGAAGTTCGCGAGGCCCGCGAAGGCGGGGATCACGAACAGGAAGATCATCAGCGACGCATGGACGGAGAAGAGCCCGTTGTACGTCTGCGGGTCGAAGTACTGCGTACCCGGCTTTGCGAGCTCCGCGCGGACGAGCAGCGCGAGCATCCCGCCGAGGATGAAGAACACGATCGTCGTCACGAGGTACTGGACGCCGATCACCTTGTGGTCGGTGTTGACCTTGAAGTAGTCCTTCCACGACGTCGCGCCGTGACCCGAATGGTCGTCGACGCGCGTGGGCGAGCCGATCGCGTAACGGGCCCAGTAGTCGAACGTGCCGAGCCCGGCGAGGAAGCCGAGCGGCGCGCAGACGAGAATCGAGACGAGGACGATCGGCGTCCACTTGAAGATCGGCTGCCAGTCGCCCCACCAGCGCAGCAACACCACGAGGCCGAATCCGAAGGCGGCGAAGAGGGCCGACATCCACAGCGCGCGAATCCAGCCCGCGCCGAGCAGGTAGTGCCGAGCCCCGCCGCTGCGCGGGCTCACCTCGTGGTCGACCGTCGTTGCCGTCACCTTCTCGGACTCACCCCTTCTTGCTCGAGCTGATCAAATACTGGACGAGCGCGTCCAGTTCCTGCTTGGAGAGCGCCGTGCCGAACGTTGCAGGCATCACGTTCTTCGCATAGCCCTTTGCGACGTACGCGTTCGGATCGACGATCGACTGCCGGACGAAGTCCTGGAGCGGCTGGCCTGCGGCCTGCGCTTCCGCGGCGAGCTTGTCGAGGTCGGGCCCGACCTTGCCGGTCGTGCCGGCGGCCTTCAACGTGTGGCATGCGCCACATGCGTTGTTCTTGAAGACCGCGGCGCCCGCGACCGAGCTGTTGGGCGACGCCACAGCGCTGGACTGGCCGTGGAGCCACTTGTCGAACGCGGCGGGTGTCATCACGATCGCCTGCGTGCGCATCACCGCGTGACCGAGGCCGCAGAGCTCGGTGCAGATCACCGGGAACGTGCCGAGCCGGTTCGGCGTGATGTGGAGGCGCGTCTCGATGCCGGGCACGGTGTCCTGCTTCTGCGAGAACTGCGGGACCCAGAAGGAGTGGATCACGTCCTTCGCGTGGAAGACGAGGAGCACCGAACGATCCTTGGGGAGGCGCAGCGTCCCGCTCGTGAGGCCGTTCGCCTCCGGATAGCTGAAGCTCCAGGCGAACTGCTGCGCCGTCACGTTGACCCGCAGGACGTTGGCGCCGAGCGCGTCGTTCCGTGCCAGCACGATGGCGCTGACGATCCCGATCGCGGTCACGAGAAGCGTCGGGATCAGCGTCCACACGATCTCGAGCCCGGTATGGCCGTGAATCGGCGGCCCATCCGAGTCGTCGTCCGGCGCCGCTCGGAAGCGGATGATCGTGTAGCCCATCACCGCGGTCACCGCGGCGAAGACGACGATGCAGATCACGATCACGAACCAGAAGAGCGGGTGAATGCGCGCCGCCTCTTTCGAGGCGGGCGTCGGGAGCCATGGAAGGGCGAGCGCAACCGCCGCGGCGATTCCGCCGGCGACGACTCCGATCCCGATCAACGGCGCGATAGCACCCCTGCGCATCCGGCCGTGAGCCTAATCGAAACGGCTCAAAGAGGACGCAGCGAACCCGCACCCAAAAACCGTGCCGCGCCGTTACTCCCTATGAACCTTCGTGGAGCACGAAGGTCGACCCTCCCTGCACCACTGAGCAAAGGAGACGGCAATGGGTCTCGGAGTCGGGATCTTCCTATCGGCCGCCGGCGCTATCCTCGCCTTCGCGGTGACGGACAACGTCTCCGGCGTGAACATCCACACGATCGGCTGGATCCTGCTGATCGTCGGCATCGTCGGCATCGTTCTCTCGATGATCTTCTGGTCGTCGTGGGCGGGCCCCGGCTACTGGTCCGGCAGCCGCCGCCGCACGACGTACGTGGACGAGGGCCCTCCAGGCCCCGGCTTCTGAGCCGGCGGACGACAGGACTTGAGCGGGGCGGCGCGAGCCGCCCCGCCCGTCTCTACGCCGCGACGGGAAGCTCGACGGTGAACGTCGAGCCGCTGCGGCCGTCGGAGGCGACCCAGATGCGGCCGTGCATCCGGTACACGAGCTCGCGGCAGATGTAGAGGCCGAGGCCGGTGCCACCGACGCCGCGCGTCATGCTCGGATCGAGGCGGAAGAACTTCTCGAAGATCCGGTCTTGTTCCGCCGGCGGGATCCCGAGGCCGTGATCCTCGATGCGGAAGCGGATGCGGTTCCCCGTGTGCGTGACGGCGACGAGCACGCGTCCGCCGTCGGGCGAGTACTTGACGGCGTTGTCGAGCAGGTTCGTCAGTACCTGGCGCAGCTTGTCCGGGTCGGCCGCCACCGCGGGCAGGCCGTCATGCGCATCGACGGCGAGCTCGACGGTCTCCGGAGCATGCGACCGCAGTGCGTCGATCACCTGGCGCGTGAGCCGGGCGGCGTCGCACCTCTCGATCGAGACGCCCATCTGACCCGAGTCGAGCCGGCTCGCCCAGAGGATGTCGTTCACGATGCGCGCGAGACGGTCGGACTCGCTCGCGACGACGTCGAGCAGCCCGTCGCGCTGCGACTCCTCGAGCCGCACGTCGTCGCGCTTGAGCGTCAGTGCGGCGCCGTAGATCGCCGCCAGCGGCGTGCGCAGCTCGTGCGAGACAGTTGCGACGAAGTCGCTCTTCAGCTGATCGACCGCGCGCTCCGCCGTCAAGTCGCGGAACGCGTACACCGTGCCCTCGGGGAACCGCACGGCGGAGATCGACAGCCACCGTTCCTCGCCCTGGACCTCGACCGGCACGGTCTGGGCTCGTCCGGCGCCGCTGCTCGGCTCGGAGGCGACGGGAATCCGGTCCTGCACCGTTGCCCAGTC
The DNA here is from genome assembly GCA_025964535.1 of Actinomycetes bacterium. GTDB lineage: Bacteria > Actinomycetota > Thermoleophilia > Gaiellales > Gaiellaceae > Palsa-739. The sequence goes on from JAOPYX010000278.1 coordinate 10,882, forward strand.
GCGGATCAGCTCGTCGGCCGGGCGGCCGATGGCCTTCGCTGCCTTGACGCGAAACGTCTGGGCGGCCGCCGGGTTCCAGAGCCGGATCACGCCGTCTCCGTCGAGCAGGAACACGCCGTCGTCCACGAACTCGAGCGCCGAGGCCGCATGTGCACGCGCCTGGGCCTCGCGGTAGAGCAGTGCGTTGTCGAGTGCGAGGGAGGCGCGGCGTGCAAGCTCGATCGCAAGCTCGACGTCGGGCTGTGAGAATCGCGGCTGCGGATCGACCGTTCCGAGCTGGATGGCACCGAGCATGCGTCCCCGCGCGATCAGCGGTACGACGATCCCAGAGGTGTTCGCAAGCTTGCGGATCTCCGCCGCGTGTTCGGCGTCGTGCGCCATCTCGTCCACGTGCTCCTGCACGTCTGCGAGATAGACGGGCTCCCCGGTTCGGACTACGCGCTGCACCGGATGGTCGGCCGCCGTCGGCGGGTAGCGTCGGCGCAAGTCGCGGACGTGTTCGCTCAACGCCGGGTCGGAGTGTGTCGCCGCGACGCACCGCATCGAGCCGTCGTCCTCGACGAGATCGATCACCACCTGGCCGCCGAGCGTCGGCACGGCCATCTCCGCGATCGAGGCGAGCGTCTGCTCGTAGTCGAGCGTCTCGTTCAAGAGGGCGCTCGCCCGTGCGAGGAAGCGGATGCGGTTCTCGGAGCGGGCACGCTCGTCGAGCGCGTTCCGCTCCGCCGTCACGTCGCTCGTCGAGCAGCCCACTCCGAGCAGCTCGCCGGCGCCGTCGTGGACGGGAAAGAAGCTCGTCACCCACACGCGCCGAACACCGGGCTCGTCGCTGCGTTCTCCCTCGATCTCCAGGCCGAGCATCGGGCTACCCGTTTCCAGCACCTGCTGGATCACCGGCGTGAGATCGCTCCCGTACTCCGGGCGGAGCTCGAAGAGCGTGCGGCCGAGCAGATCGCTCGCGTGCAAGCCGTACATCTGCTCGAGCGCCTCGTTCACACGGAGATACCGGAGATCGGTGTCCCAGAACGCGAGACCGACGGGCACCGCGCGGAAGACGCTCTCGATCAGAGCGGCCGATTGGCGGGCGCTCTCTTCTGCCGCTCTCGCCGCTGTGATGTCGCGGATGACGCTGACGGACATCGCGACCGACCCGTCGGCGTCGTGGACCGGATTCGCGCGCACGACAGACCAGCGCTCCTCGCCGGTCGCGAGGATCCGGTAGCAGACGACGCACTCCGACGTCTCTCCGCGCAGCGCGCGACGGCCGGGCAGCTGGTCCGGCGGCAGCGGCCGGCGCTCGTCGTCGAGGATCTCGAACTGCGCCAGAGTCTCCTCGCGCGACGCGTTGAGGAACTCGGCGGTCGTCGCGAAGCCGACGAAGCGCGCTGCCGCTTCGTTCACATAGACGAGGGCGCCTGTTTGGGCTTGCATGACGAGGCCCTCGTCGACGGTGCGCACGATCGTCTCGAGCTGATCGCTCGACGCGCGCAAGCCCTCCTGCGCCTCCGTTCGGACGGTCGCCGACGCGAGGTGGTTCGCGATCGTGTGGCAGAGCAGCACCTCGGCGTCGCTCCAGTCGTGCGGCTCGTCGTGGTACAGCATGAACTTGCCGAGCAGGCGCCCGCCGTGAACGAGGGGGACGAAGGCGAGCGCCTCGATGCCCTCGGCGCGCACCGCGCGCTCGAGGTCGTCGGAGAAGCCCGCGGCGCCGACGTCGGCAATCAGCACGGGCTGGGGGTCGACCGCGTCGGACGTCCACGGGGTGTGTCCTTCCGTCGCCTCGCGGTAGGCATCCGATAGACCACGCCACGCCCGGAAGCGCATCACCTGCTTGTCGTCGTGGAGCAGCACCGACGCCCGGTCGGCGCCGGTGGCCTGGAGCAGGACGTCGATCGCCTCGGCGAGCAGCTCGTCGAGAGTCGTCGCGCGGCCGATCGCCTCGGCGACGCGGTACAACGCATCGACCTCGGCGACGCGCCGGCGCAGCTCCTCGCGCTCCGAGACGTCGCGGGAAGTGCTGACGACATACGGCGCGCCTTCCGGTGCGGCTGCGATCGGCGAGCCGGTCGACTCGTGCCAGACCCACGCTCCCTCGCTTCGTCGCAGGCGCACGGTGACGGCGTCGACCGATCCTCCCGCGCGCACGTCGCCGAGCGCGCGTCCGGCCGACTCGCGGTCCTCGGGGTGGACGAGGTCGAGCGCGGGTGTCCCCACGAGCTCGTCGGGATCCCAGCCGAGCGTCCGCCATGAAGGCGAGGCGTACGCGATCGTCCCTGCCGGATCGACGATCGTGATCAGATCGTGCGTGCGCTCCAGGATCAGGTCCTGGAACGCAGCCAGGGACGCGAGGTCCTCGCCGATCGCCGCAGCGCCTTCGGTGTTGCTGGTCATCTCACCCCCACGACCTGTGCGGCGTGCCCTTACGCGCCACAGTCTGCCCGACTACCCGCGGATTGGAAAGAGACGGAGCTACAATGGCCGCCGCACTCGTTCGGCAGCTCCGGGGCCGTTAGCTCAGCTGGTAGAGCAGGGGACTCTTAATCCCAAGGTCGAAGGTTCGATCCCTTCACGGCCCATCTTCGCTTCGCTTCGCTCGCTTCACGGGGGAAACCAGTTTCCCCCGTGGGCCCCCTTCTGGTGTTGTGCTCGCGGCCGGGCGCGTCACTGCTGCGCCGAACAAGTTCGGCTCCGCGACGCGCTACACCGGCTCGCGGCGACGTAGCCCGGTTGCGGGGGACTACGCTCAAAGCGTGATTCGCGCGACGCTCTACACCGATCCTGCTTGTCCTTGGGGGTACTCGGCGCTGCCGGCGTTGCGGGTGATCGAGTGGCGCTACCGGGATCAGATCGACTGGCGCCTGGTGATGATCGGGCTGCGTGAGGAAGCGAGCGGGCTCGCCGACGGCTGGGACGCGGGCATGTGGGCGGCGCGGCTCGCGCTGTTCCGCAACCGCTACGGCATGCCGTTCACGCTCGCGCCGAAAGCTCGGCCGGCCGCCACGGGACGCGGATGCCGGGCGGTCGTCGCGGCTCGGCTCGTCGATCCGGGCAGCGAGTGGCGCACGTTGCGGGCGCTCCAGCTCGCGAACTTCACGACGCCCCTGCTCCTCGACGACGACGATCTGATCCGCGAGGCGCTGCGTGCGGCGGGCCTCGACGCCGAAGCGATCGTCGATCGCCTCGACGACCCCGACGTGACGGATGCCTACGAGCGCGACAAGGCCGAGGCGCGCACGGCCGCGGGCACCGCAGCGGAGGCGCAGGACAAGACGTCGACGTCGGACGGCCCCGTCCGCTACACCGCGCCGTCCGTCGTCTTCGAGCACGGCGACCGGCGGCTCGTCGCGGGTGGCTGGCAGCCGGCCCTCGCCTACGACGTGCTCCTCGCCAACCTCGACCCGACGCTCGTGCGCACGCCGCCGCCCGAGACGCCGGAGCCACTCCTGGAGTTCTTCCCAGACGGCCTGACGACGGCCGAGGTCGCGGCGCTCCTCGCCGGCGGGCCGGACTACGTCCCCGACCCGGAAGCCGCCGAGGATCTGCTCGTCCGGCTCGTCGGAAACCGGGGCGCCACGCGGGTGACGCTGGGTCAAGACGCAGTGTGGACCTCGGCCGCCGCGTAATCCTGGCGCACTAGGCTCTCCGCGTGAAGGTGCTCTCCGTCGTCGGGAACCGGCCGCAGTTCATCAAGTCGGGGCCTGTGTCGGAGGCGCTGCGAGAGGCCGGGATCGAAGAAGTGGTGCTCCACACGGGGCAGCACTGGGACCGGGAGCTCTCCGATGTCTTCTTCGAGGAGCTCGGGCTGCCGGCGCCCGCCTACCGGCTCGACTTGCACACGGCGGATCCCGCGGCCATGCGACCCGGGATTCTCGAGGCGATCGAGCGGGAGCGGCCGGAATGGGTGCTCGTCTACGGCGACACCAACTCGACGCTCGCGGGAGCGGAGGCCGCGGTTGCCGCCGGAGTCGCGGTGGCGCACGTCGAGGCCGGCTTGCGCAGCGGCGACCTCTCGATGCCCGAGGAGCGGAATCGCATCGCCGTCGACCGGATCTCGCAGCTGCTCCTGCCGCCCGACGCGCGCTCCGAGGCGACGCTCGAGCGAGAAGGCGTCTCCGGTCGGATCGAAGTGGTCGGCGACGTGATGGCCGACGCGTCGTTTCGGTTCGCGCCGATCGCGCGGGAGCGATCGGAGATCCTGTCCCGGCTCGGCCTTGCCGCAGGCGAGTACGTCGTGGCGACGATCCACCGTGAGGCGAACGTCGAGCCGGAGCGGCTCGGACGCATCGTCGAGGGCCTCGGACGCATCGAGGAGCCGGTGCTCTTTCCCGCTCATCCGCGGACGCGCGGGCGACTCCGGGAGGTTCCGCCGAACGTTCGCCTGCTCGATCCGCTCGGTTACCTCGACATGGCGGCGCTCGCCTCGCAGGCGCGCGTGATCGTCACCGATTCCGGTGGCCTGCAGAAGGAGGCGTACTGGTACGGCGTCCCCTGCGTCACTGCGCGGCCGTCCACCGAGTGGGTCGACACGGTCGAGGTGGGCGCAAACGTTCTCGTCGACGACGATCCCGAGCGGCTTGCGGCGGCCGTCGAGACGGCAGGCATGCCGGACGACCTGCCTCCGCTCTACGGCGACGGCGACGCCTCCGTATTGGTGGCAGCTGCTCTCCGCGGTAGCCTTGCCCGGTCGTGAATCCTGAGATCGCCATCATCGGTGCCGGCTACGTCGGCGTCCCGCTCGCCCAGGTCTTCGCCGACGCCGGCCGGCGCGTCGTGCTCGTCGACGTCGTGCAGGACCGCGTCGACCAGCTGAACCGCGGCGAGAGCTATATCGAGGACGTCTCGTCGGAAGTGCTCGGCAAGCTCGTCGAGAGCGGCCTGATCTCGGCGACGAGCGACTACGAGATCCTTCGCGAGACCGACGCGATCCTGATTGCCCTGCCGACGCCGCTCTCTCGCCAGCGCGAGCCGGACCTCTCGATCGTGCTGAATGCGGTGCGCGAGGTTGCGCCGCGGCTGCGCAAGGGACATCTCGTCGTCCTCGAGTCGACGACGTATCCCGGCACGAC
>JAOPYX010000217.1 GCA_025964535.1 Actinomycetes bacterium
CTCGGCCGTGCCGGCTGCGGCTGCGACGAATCTGCCCGGCATCCGCACGCCGTCCGGCAACATCCGCTGCCTCTTCCTCTCGACGCAGGGTCGCGTACTGCTCTGCACGATCGACCACGCCGACTACGCAGGACAGTTGCAGGCCCGCTGCCGCTCCGGCGTCGGAGGCCTGGACTGGCACGGCTTCACGCTCGCTCCCGCGGGGCGCGGCCTCGTCAACTGCTCGGGAGGGATCCAGTACGACCCCGCGACCGAGCATCCCAGGTACGCGACCCTGGCGTACGGGCGGACGTGGACTGCCGGCCCCTTCGGCTGCGCCTCGATGCGCACCGGCCTGATCTGTCGCAACGCGCGCGGCCATGGGCTGTCCCTCTCCCGCGCGGCTTGGCGGGCGTGGTGACCCCACCGCCGGAGACACCCTCCGACGCACGCCGAGCCGCACGCCTCAGCGCGCTCACGGTCGCCTGGAACACCGTCGTCGGTGGTGCGGCCGTCGTGACCGCGATCTCGAGCGGCAGCCTGTCGCTGATCGGGTTCGGAATCAACGCAGTCGTCGACTCGTCCGTGTCCGTGCTTCTCGTCTGGCGCTTCCACGCCGAGGATCGTGGACACGTCGAGCGGGCCGAGCGGGCCGAGGCCCGGGCCGAGCGGCTCGCCGGCCTCGCATTTCTGCTGATCGCGCTGTACCTCGCGGTGCAGTCGATCCGCACGCTCGCCGCCGGGACGCGCTCCGACTCGACGACCTTCGGGATCGTCGAGGCGGCCGCGGCGCTGCTCGTCCTGCCGTTCCTTGCACGCGCGAAGTACTCGCTCGCCCTCCGCATCGGCAGCCGCGCGCTGCGGGCCGACAGCATCCTCACGGCGTCCGGTGTTGCGCTTTCAGCCGTCGCGCTCGCCGCGCTCGTCCTGCACCGCGCCCTCGGCTGGTGGTGGGCCGACCCGGCAGGGGCACTCGCCATCGCCGCGATCCTGGCCTGGCAGGGCACGCTGACCCTCCGTCAGCAGGCCAGCTCGACCTCGGCATCCGGGTAGAGCACCTTCCAGACCCGGAGGTAGACCTCGATCTCGGCTCGGTCGGTCGGGGTCGAGAGCGGCTCGAGATCGACGTGGGCCGGACCGCTGACGACCGGGCTCTGGCCCAGGCTCTCGAGAAAGGAGGCCAGGCGGCTCGTGTAGGCGGGATCGCGGACGACAAGCTGCATCGGGGTTCGATCGTTACCTGTCGCCGAACGCCAAAACACCCCCGAACGCGGGAGCGCCAGTCCCTCGTTCGGGGGATCTACGTCTGGAGCGCAGCAAGCACGTCGTCCGCGTGCGTCGCAGGCTTCACCTTGTGCATGACGCTCGTGACGTTGCCGTCGGCGTCGATGACGAACGTCGACCGCTCCACGCCCATGTACTTCTTGCCGGCGAAGCTCTTCTCGGCCCACACGCCGTATTGCTCGGCGACGGAATGGTCCGTGTCCGCGAGGAGCGTGAACGGGAGGTCGTACTTGTCCTTGAACTTCACGTGCGAGCGCTCGTCGTCGGGCGAAATACCCAGCACGATCGCGCCGGCGCGCTCGAACTCGCCGTACGCATCGCGGATCCCGCAGGCCTGGGTCGTGCAGCCGGGCGTGTCGTCCTTGGGATAGAAGTAGAGGACGACGGGCTTCCCGCGCAGCGTGGAGAGCTTGATCGTCTCGCCGCTGTCGCTCGAAAGCTCGAAGTCGGGTGCCGGCTTGCCTTCTTGGATCATCTGTTCCTCTCTGTAGCGTTCGCCGCCGATGCTAACGACCCATCACACCGTCGCATTCCTCGTCCTCGGCGTGACCTGGGCCGCTGCGGTGCTCGCTGGTGTCGCGTACTACCGGCGGCGGGAGCCGCGCGGATTCGTCACGCACCTCCTCGCGCTCGCCCAGACGCTGATCGTGGCGCAGGTCGGCTTGGGCCTGCTCCTGCTCTCCGAGCACCACCGGTCGCCGCACCGGCTGCACTATCTGTACGGATCGCTCTCGCTTGCCGCGGTGCTCGCGCCCTGGCTCTACGCGCCGGCCGACCGGCGAACCCGGCTCGCCTGGTTCGCCGGGGCTACCCTTGTGGCAGGAGCGCTCGCCGTGCGGGCGTACATGACCGGAGCATGAGAGCCTTCTTCAGCCGAATGAACCCGACGCTGCGCGGGTTCCTGATCATCCTGGCGATCGTCGCCGTCGTGGTCGTGCTCCAGCTGCAGGCGACCCTTGCGGCGCTGCTGATCGTCGCCCGCGTCGCCTTCCTGCTCGCGATCGCGTTCTTCATCTACCTCATGTGGCGGGAGCGGCGCACGGAGATCGCGAGCTGGCCGATGCGTGCGCGCCTCGTCTTTTACGGGGCGGCCCTGCTCGCCGTCGCCGACCTCGCCGTCAACTGGTACGGCGGCGCGAGCGGCTTGCAGGTGCTCGCGTTCGTCGGCGTCCTCGTGCTGAGCGGGGTCGCGATGTGGCGCACCTGGCGCGAGCAGCACCACTACGCCTGAGTAAGCCCAGGTCGTCCCGCTGTTCAGCGGCCGGTGGTGAGGACCATGCGGAACCGCGCCTCGCCGGAGAGCATCTTGTCGACCGCCTCGGCGGCTTCCTCGAGCGGCGCCTGCTCGATCATCGGGCGGACACCCATGAGCGCTGCAAACCGCAGCGTCTCCTCGATCTCGCGTGAGGTGCCCGATGCGTGGCCGACAACCTTCTTGCCGCCGCCGATCAGTGCGAAAGGGCTGACCTGGATCGGGTCGGGACTGGCCCCCACGACGAGCAGTTCGCTGCGGTGGGTGAGCCCGCCGATCGTGTTGCTCATCGCGGTGCTGTCGGTCACAGTGGTGAGCACGACCTTCGCGCCGCCGAGAGCCTGCAGCTCCGCTCCGACGTCCTGGGCCAGGCTGTCGATGTAGTGATGAGCACCGAGCTCCTGCGCCATGGGCTGCTTCGCGGTGCCACGGGCGATGGCGACCGTCTCGAAGCCGAGCTTGGCAGCGAATTGGACGCCGAGGTGCCCCAGGCCACCGAGACCTTGGATTGCGACGAGCTCTCCGGGACGGGCGACGCTGCGCCGCAATGCGTTGAACACCGTCACGCCGGCGCAGCCCATCGGCGCCGCTTCGGCCGCCGTGAACTCATCGGGGATACGCGCCAGCGCGGAGGCGGGGACGACGACCATGTCCGCGTAGCCACCGGGATAGGACAGTCCGGGCGTCTGCAGCCGGATGCAATTGATGAAGTCACCTTCCCGGCAGGGCACGCAGCGTCCGCAATGGCCGCCGAACCAACCGATGCCGACGTGCTGGCCGATCTCGAAGTCCTCGACACCGTCGCCGATGGCGTCGATTCGGCCCGCGATCTCGTGGCCGGGGACGAGCGGGAACGTCACGCCCGGCATGTGGCCGGCGACGAACAAGGCGTCGGAGTGGCAGATGCCGCACGCCTCGACGGCGACACGCACGTGCCCGCGGCCGGGCTCGGGCACCTCCTGCTCCACGAGGTGGAACGCGCCGTTCGCCTCGTCGACCTGCATGGAGCGGTAGGTGCTCGTCATCGCAGCCTCCTCCTACCCAGGGAGGGGCGAATCAAGCTTCGACGCGTGCCGTCGCGCCGTCGAGCGCTGCCAGCGCCTCGCGGACCGCGACGTGCTGCCCGACGAAGATCGGCGTGTCGCGCAGGGTGTAGGCGGAGGCCTTGCTGTCGCGTAGCCGGAGCATGAGGTGCATGAAGTCGGCCGGCTCTTCGCACTCGAAGGCGGTCATGAACTCCTGATCGTCGATCCCGAACGAATACGTCGTGTGGTTCTTGATCCCGGGGAACTCCTCGCGGCCGATGGTGATGTGCTCGTCCATCGCGGCCTGGCGTTCCTCCACCGACAGCGCATACCACGGGCGCACCTTCTCGAACGGGTAGACGACGAGATAGGGCGAGCCCTGCGGTGTGATCTTCCGCGCGCGGCGCGCATTCGTGTACTGCGACGCCTTCGTCGTTGCCAGATACGAGTAGGGCGTCTCGAGCCAGCCGGCGAGCGGCGTTCCGTTCAGCGCGGCCCCGAGCTCACCGAGTGCGTCGTACCGGTCCGTGATCTTCCAGAGAAAGAAGTCGGTCTCGGGACGCACGCCGGTCGTCGTGTACGCGCGCAGGTGCTCGAAACGGTCGGCGTGCTCCTCGACCACCTCGGCGAAGGCGTCCTTCGCTGCCTGGCGCTCCTCGATAGGCAGTCGCCGCCAAGCCGGATCGACTCGGTAGAACGAGTACGCGACGTATTGACCCTCCACGACGCCAATGCTAGCCCGGGGAGAGGGGTCGAAGGAGCGTCGATGCGGGACCTCGGTTGACCGCGGCCACGGCGGAGAGACGCAAGCGGTAGCGGGCCTGGGCAACCGGGACGCGCAGCGGCAACATGAGCTCGATCCCACCGATCGCCGTGCCGCGCCGCGAGACCAGCAGACGGCCGGGAAGGCGGTAGAGCTGCGCGACGTACGAGCAATCGAGATCGCAGCGGAGGAAGACGCGCGGGCCACGTTGCACCGTGGTCACGTGCACGGTGAGATGCATGCCGGGACAGAGCGTGACGCTTCCGCGGCGCGACTGCTCCATCGTGAGCCGAACGGCGGCGAGACTCGACTTCGGCGTGTCGTCGGCGTAATAGACGCCCGACTGCCAGCCGGCGAGCGCCTTCTCGTCGAAGGCATGGAACAAGAACAGGCCCCGGACGTTTGGCTGGCAGAACGCCAGCTCGATCGCTTGCCGGTAATAGGCCGCTTGGGTCGCCTCCGGCACGGGCTTCGTCGTCGCCGGCTCTACGCCCGTGTACAGCTGCTGCTTCGCGGGCGGGATCTGCGATTCCACGCCGAATTCGTCGTAGTAGATCGGCAGCGTCGAGCCCTGCTGTGCCGTGCCGTCGAACGCCTCGGCGAGCAGGCCGACCAGCTTGTCGTAGTCCGCCAGCGCAATCGTCGTGGTGTTCGGATGCGTTCCCGTCACCGGCGCGATGCTCGAGTTGTCTTCGTACGGATGGAAGGCGAAGCCGTCCATGATCGGTGTCGAGCGTCCGCTCGCCCGATACGCGATTCCGAGGTCGCGGATGAACACGGTCGGCGAATGTGTGGGCCGCTGGCTCGGCACATCGCCGCCGCGAGGCGAGACGGCGCCCCCGAGCACGGTCAGCCGTGGGTCCGCGGACTTCAGCGCATCGTAGGTCCGCGCCAGGAGAGCCTCGTAGGCAGGCGCGGCTGCGTCGCTGCCGTCGTCGTTGAACTGTGGCAGCCAGTACCGGTTGAGATTCGGCTCGTTCCCGACGATCGCGATGCGGATCGCGGGCGCGGCACGGACCACGGAGGCGGCATAGGAGGCGAAGTCCGACTGTTCGGCGTCGGTCAGCGGAGTCGTTGCGCTCCCGTAGTTGAGAATGCTGACGACCACCTGGATGGCGTCCAGAGCCGCCGCCGCGCTGACGTTGCGAAGCGAGGCGGTGTCGGCGCGCGACACCGCGATTTGGCCCGGCGCCCATGTTTGCGTGATCCGCACGGCGCGGAAGCCCGCAAGGGCGATCAGGTTCATCTGCCCTTTCGAGATCGCAAGCAACGGCGACCGAACGGCGTCCTCGGTCGCGCCGATCGTCAGTCCCGGGCCGCCTGCATGTGAGACGGGCGCGAGCGCGAATGCGGCGGCAGCGAGGATGGCAACGAGCAGCACGGTGCGGCGGAGGCGCTCGGCTACGGTTGAACGATGGCGTCGGGTCGCGTCGAGAAGCAGCTCCAGACCCTCCCGGCGAAGCCGGGCGTCTACCTGTTCCGCGACATCGACGGCAAGGTGCTGTACGTCGGCAAGGCGAAATCGCTGCGGTCGCGCGTCCGGTCGTACTTCCAGAAATCGCCGGACAGCCGGGCCATGATTCAGCTCCTCCCGTCGCGCGTCGCCGACATCGAGGTGATCGTCACCGGCAGCGAGGTCGAGGCGCTTCATCTCGAGCAAAATCTCGTCAAGCGACAACGCCCACCCTTCAATGTTCGGCTCCGCGACGACAAGTCGTTCCCGTACATCGCCGTGACGGTCGACGACGAGTATCCCCGCGTGATGTTCACCCGCGAGCGCCACCGGCCGGGTGTCTGGTACTTCGGCCCGTACGCTAACGCGAAGAAGGTGCGGGAGACGCTCGACGTGCTCAATCGCGTGTTTCCGTACCGTCCTTGCGAAGGTCCGAAACCGGGACGGCATTCCGGCATCCCGTGCCTCGATTACCACATCGAGCGCTGTCTGGCTCCATGCGTGGGATACGTGTCGCAGGAGGACTACCGGGCGATCATCGATGGTGTGATCGAGTTCCTCTCCGGCAACGTGAAGCCGATCCAGCGCGAGCTCGAGCAGAAGATGCTCGCGGCCGCCGAGCAGGAGCGGTTCGAGGACGCGGCGCGTTACCGCAACCGCTTGCACGCTGTCCAGCATCTCGTCGAGCGCCAGGGTGCGGACCGGCAGTCTGTCGGCACGATCGACGTGCTGGGCTTCGCGGCTGAGGGTGACCGCGCCGTCGTCCAGATCTTCCCGCTGCGCGGCGGCAAGATGGTCGACCGCCACTCCTTTCACGTCGAGAACGTCGGCGGCCAGGATCTGACGACGGTGCTCGAAGCGTTCAGCCTGGAGTACTACGGCTCGGCGCCGAGCGTGCCGCCGCAGATCATCGTGCCTCGTGACGCGGGCGACCTCTCCGCGCTCGCCGAGTTCCTCTCGGAGAAGCGCGGCGCGCGCGTCGAGGTACGGACGGCGGAGCGCGGCGAGAAGCGGCGTCTTCAGGAGCTCGCCGACGAGAACGCACGCCATGCGCTCTCAACCGACCAGGCGCAGAGCGAGCAGAAGATGCTGCGTCGTGTCGAGTCGCTCGAGGAGCTCCGCGAAGCGCTCAATCTCGAATCGCTGCCGATCCGCATCGAGTGCTACGACATCTCGCACGCGATGGGCCAGGACCCCGTCGCATCGATGGTCGTCTTCCAGGACGGCGTGCCGAAGAAGGCGGACTACCGCAAGTTCGGGATCAAGACCGCGGGCGAGGATCCGGACGACTTCGCCGCGATGGCGGAGGTGATCTCGCGGCGGTTCGCCAGGCTCTCGGACGGAACGGGGGAGACGCACGACAGCTCGTTCGCGTCAGCGCCCAACCTCGTCGTGATCGACGGGGGGAAGGGGCAGCTCTCGGCCGCGCTCGCTGCGATGCAGGCGTACGACCTGCCGCGTGTGGCGGTGATCGCGCTCGCCAAGCGCATCGAAGAGGTCTTCGTCCCAGGGAGCAGCGACCCGATCGTTCTGTCCCGCCACAACCCGGGGCTCCAGCTCTTGCAGCGCGCCCGCGACGAGGCGCACCGGTTTGCGCTCGGGTTCCATCGCCAGCGCCGCGATGCGCGCGGCTTCGCGTCGATCTTCGACGACCTCGACGGCGTCGGCCCGGCGCGCCGGCGCGCCCTTCTCCAGCACTTCGGCTCGGTCGAACAGATGCTCGCCGCCACCGCGGAGGAGCTGGAGGGCGTGCCGGGCGTGCCGTCGAAGACCGCGCGGCGCATCTACGCGCAGCTGCACAGAGCGGGCCGGGGCTAACCCCCG
>JAOPYX010000354.1 GCA_025964535.1 Actinomycetes bacterium
CCGCGCAGGGCATCCCGCAGATCGCCGTCGTGATGGGCTCGTGCACCGCGGGCGGCGCCTACGTGCCGGCGATGAGCGACGAGACGGTGATCGTCGCCGGCACCGGCACGATCTTCATCGGCGGCCCCCCGCTCGTGAAGGCGGCGACGGGACAGGACGTCACCGCGGAGGAGCTCGGCGGCGCCGACGTGCACGCGCGCCGCTCCGGTGTCGCCGACTACTACGCAGCCTCCGACGAGCATGCGCTCGCGCTCGCGCGCGGCATCGTGCGCAACCTGCACCTGCGCCCGCCGGCGCCACCGTGGGACATCGCCGAGCCGGAGCCGCCTGCGCTCGATCCTGGCGAGCTCTACGGGCTCATCCCCGAGGACTTCCGGCACCGGACGGATGCGCGCGAGCTGATCGCACGCATCGTCGACGGCTCGCGCTTCCACGAGTTCAAGCAGCTTTACGGCGAGACGCTCGTCACCGGCTTCGCCCGCATCGAGGGCTACCCGGTCGGGATCATTGCGAACAACGGCGTGCTCTTCGCCGAGTCGTCGCAGAAGGGCGCACACTTCATCGAGCTCTGCTGCAAGCGCCGCGTGCCGCTCGTGTTCCTGCAGAACATCACGGGCTTCATGGTCGGCACCGAGTACGAAGCAGGCGGCATCGCGCGCGACGGAGCGAAGCTCGTGATGGCAGTCGCGAACGCGCGCGTGCCGAAGTTCACCGTGGTGACCGGCGGCTCGTTCGGCGCCGGCAACTACGCGATGTGTGGCCGCGCGTTCGAACCGCGGCAGCTGTGGTTGTGGCCGAATGCGCGGATCTCCGTGATGGGCGGCGAGCAGGCGGCGACGGTGCTGTCGATGGTCGGCGAGGTCGACGAGGATGCGATCCGCCAGAAGTACGAGCAGGAAGGCAACCCGTATTACTCGACCGCGCGGCTGTGGGACGACGGGATCATCGACCCGCTCGACACGCGACGTGTGCTCGCACTCGGCATCGCCGCGGCGCTGAACGCGCCGATTCCCGAGACGACGTTCGGCGTCTTCCGGATGTGATCGCGCGCATCCTCATCTGGGGCCTCCACGATTCGATGACGACGCTCGATGAGGCACGCGCACACCTGCCGGAGCTGCCGGAAGGCGACCGCTGGATCTCGAACGAGGTGCAGGAGCGCCTCGGGCTCGTCGCGTTCGGCGACGAGCTGCCCGACCTCACGGACCTCCAGCGCCTGATCGGCAAGGAGCCCGACGTCGCCGAGGAGTTCGACGTCGAATGAGCCGCGGCAGCTCGGCTGTGCTCCTGACCGCCGCGCTCGGCCTCTTCCTCGCCTCGTGGTCGCTGCTCCACCACGGCACGCTGGCGCGGGACCAGATCACCGACACGGGCCTGTATCAGCGGTACGGCGACGCCATCGCGCACGGACAGGTTCCGTACCGCGACTTCCGGCTCGAGTACCCACCGGCGGCGCTTCCCGTCTTCGTCCTCCCCTCGCTCGGCCACGAGGGAGACCGCAGCGCGTACGACCGCTGGTTCGACCGGTTGATGGCGCTCTGCGGCTGCATCGCGATCGCCGGCGCGACCGTCGCGCTGCGGGCGCTCGGCGCAGGGGCTGCGCGGACAGCTGCGGCGCTCGGGCTCATTGCGGTCTCGCCCCTGCTCGTGGGCTCGGTCGTGCTGACGCGCTTCGACCTCTGGCCGGCGTCTCTCGCCGTACTCGCGCTCGCGGCGCTCCTGCACGAGAGGCTCGCGCTCGGCGCGCTCGCCCTCGGTGCGGCGATCGCAGCGAAGCTCTGGCCCGCGGTACTCGCGCCGCTCGTCGTCGTCCACGTCTGGCGTACGCGCGGCCGGCGCGCAGCGGCCGCATGGGCCGCTGGGCTCATCGTCGTAGACCTGGCCATCTTCCTGCCCTTCGCCGTGCTCTCGCCCTTCGGTCTGCGGCTGAGCTTCCATGCCCAGATCGCGAGGCCGTTGCAGCTGGAGAGTCTCGGCGGCGCGGTGCTCCTCGCGCTGCATCACGCTGCGGGCACGAGCCTGCGCGTCGTGTCGAGCTTCGGGTCGCAGAACCTCGCCGGCACCGGTGCGCACGCCGCCGAGATCGCGACGACGGTTGCCGGCGTGCTCGCGCTCGCGACCGTCTGGGTGCTGTACGCGCGAGGTCCCGCGAACGGCGCACGTCTCGTCGCGCACGCCGCGGCCGCGGTTGCAGCGACGCTCGCATTCGGCAAGGTCTTCTCGCCGCAGTTCGTGATCTGGCTCGTGCCACTCGTGCCGCTCGTGCGCGGCCGTCGCGGCGTCGCGGCCGGCGCGCTGCTTGCGTCGTCGCTCGTGCTGACGCAGCTGTGGTTCCCGCGGCACTACTGGCCGCTCGCGCTGGACCTCGCGCAGCGCGAGTCGTGGCTTCTTCTTGCGCGCGACCTCACCGTCGTCGCGCTCGCGGTGCTGCTCGCGTGGCCGCGTCTAGAGGACGAGGCGCTCGGGGAACGTCGCGCCATGCTCGAAGCGCTCCAGCGCGTACGGACTCAGGTCGAGTGACGGCTCGCCGCCGAGAATCTCCTCGGCGAGCGCACGCCCGACCGCGGGGGACTGCATGAAGCCGTGTCCTGAGAAACCACAAGCTGCGTAGACGCCGTCGCCGACACGCCCGACGATCGGATGCGCGTCGGGCGTCATGTCGTACAGGCCGGCCCAGGAGCGCTCCACGGTCGCGGCGACCGCGGGTGGATAGCGATGCGCAATCCGGTCGAGACGATCGGGAATGAGCGACTCGTCGACCGTCGTCTCGAACGTCCACCGCGGCTCGGGGTCGCCCATCGCGAGCAGCAGGCGGTCGCCGCGGCGGCGGAAGTGGAACCCCGTCTCCTCCTCGATCACCATCGGCAGGTCGTGCGGCAGCCCGGAAAGTGGCGACGTCTCGAGGATCTGGCGGCAAAGCGGACGGATCGGCAGGTCGACGCCGACGCGTGCGGCGAGCTCTGGCGACCACGGGCCGCACGCGATGACGAGCACCTCGCGGTCGAGCTCGTCCGCGGCGACGTGCTCGCGCACCTCGACGCCGAGCTCCGCGGCCCGGCGGAGCAGCTCACGCGCCACCGCGGGGGGATCTGCCAGCCCATCGCTCCAGCAGCACGTAGCGCCGAGGACGTCCCCTGTCTCGAGGCCCGGGACGACCGACGGATCGACACGCTCCACCGGAACCCCGAGCTCGCTCTGCAGCTGCCGGCGCTGCTCGAGGCCGACGAGCCCTTCCTCGGTCGTGGCCACGAAGAGATAGCCCACCTGCCGAAAGAAGCGCGGGCCGAGCGCGGCGAGGAACTCGATGCTCTCGCGCGCGAGCACGACTTCCGCCGCGGTCGAGAACTGCTGGCGTACCCCGCCCATCGCGCGCGAGGTCGAGCCGCCGCACAACTCGCCCCGGTCGGCCACGACCACGTCGTCCGCACCGAGCAGCGCGAGGTGATACGCGACGCTCGCGCCGATCGCGCCCGAGCCGGCGACGACTATGCGAGCCATTCGGAGACGATGCGCTCGACCTCGGCGCGCTCCGCGTCGTTCAGACCGCGCAGCGGCTGACGTACGGCGCCGCGCACGGGCACCCCGCGCAACCCGAGCACCATCTTCGACGCCGCGTGGAACGGAAGGCGCTGGAGCGAGGCGCGGAGCGCGCCGACGCGCTCTCCCAGCTCGGGCGACGGCTCCCGCACGAGCGGCACGACCGCGTCGGGGAAGCTGCCGGCGAGGCCGGAGACCGCGCCCGCAGCGCCGCCGGCGAAGCCCTGCGGGATGAGCGCCTCCGGTCCGACGAAGATGTCGAGCTCCTCGATCAGGTACGGCTCGAACTTCTCCCACGGTGTGTCGGACACCTTCAGGCCGGCGAGGTTCGGCGCTTCGTCGCGCAGGCGCGCGATGACTTCGAGCGGAATCGCGTAGCCGCTGCGCGCGGCGAACTCGTAGACGTAGAACGGCAATGGATCACAGGCCGCGGCAGCCGCTGCAAAGTGCGCGAAGAGCTCGTCCGCGTCCAGCGCGAAGTACGGCGGAGCGATCACCGCCACCGCATCCGCACCCACCATCGCGGCGTGCTCCGCGAGCGTGGCCGTGTCGGCCGTCGACTGGGCGCCGCAGTGCACGGCGACCTGGAGACGTGCGCCGGCGGCCTCCATGAAGAGCTCCGCGATGCGCCGCCGCTCGTCGAGATCGAAGAGCACGCCCTCTCCCGTCGTGCCGAGAGCGAGGATGCCGTCGAGCCCGTGCGAGGCCAGGAAGTCGACGTACGGCGGGATCGCCTCCTCGTCGATGAGCGACCCTCCACCGGTGAGCGGCGTGAGGGCAGCGGCGATGGCTCCGCGCAGCATCGAGGCTAAATCTATGCTCTCGGCGGTGGCGGACATCCGAGTAGAGCGCGACGGCGATCTCCTGCGGGTCACCCTGGCGCGGCCCGACCGGCACAACGCGTTCGACGCCGCGCTGATCGGCGAGCTCGCGGAGGCGTTCGTGGACGTCGGGCGAGCGCGCGCCGTCGTCCTGGCGGGCGAGGGCAAGAGCCTCTCGGCCGGCGCCGACGTCGACTGGATGCGCGCCTCCGCCGATCTGTCACACGAGGAGAACGTCGCGGACGCAAACGCGCTGCGGCGAATGCTCGAGGCGATCGACGGCTGCGCGGCGCCCGTCGTGGCACGTGTGCAGGGTTACGCGCTCGGCGGCGGCGCCGGGCTCGTCGCAGCGGCGGACATCGCCGTCGCTGCGCGTGACGCCGTCTTCGCGTTCTCGGAGGTGAAGCTCGGGATCATTCCGGCCGTGATCTCACCGTTCGCGCTTGCGAAGATCGGCCCGAGCGCGGCGCGGCGCTACTTCCTGACCGGCGAGCGCTTCGACGCCGAGACCGCGCTGCGGATCGGGCTCGTGCACGAAGTGGCGGACGACCTCGACGCTGCGGTCGACCGGGTGCTCGGCGAGCTGCTCTCCGTCGGCCCGCATGCCGTGCGCTGGGCGAAGCGCTTGATCCGCGAGCGTCCGGACGGCCCCGAGACCGCGCGCTGGATCGCAGAGCGCCGCGCGAGCGACGAGGGCCAGGAGGGGCTCCGCGCGTTTCTCGAGAAGCGTCCGGCATCCTGGCGTCGCGACTAGCCTCGGCCGTTCAGGCCTTGCCCCGGCGGGTGCGTTTGCGCGCATTCGCGTGCGGTCGCGACACGAGCAGGGCGAGTAACGAGAAGGCCACAAAGTTGCGGAACGTGGGCTCCGGCCATCGAACCTGAGCAGCACCGTGGAACCAGGTGGGGTCGACGAGGAAGACGATCGCCGCGATCACGACCTTGCCGAACCAGCCGACGACGAGGAACAGCGTTGCGAGAAGGATGCCCCAGAAGGTCAGCTCCGGAAGGCCTACCGCGGACGCAAAGTCGAGCACGTTCCACGCGACCCAGAAAAGCAGTGGACCGAGCAAGAGCGTTGCGATGAGCGCCGCGAGCGCAACCGCGAGCCCGCCGGCGACGAGGGCGCCGATCCCCAGGATGCGCAGCACGATGCGGAGGACTGGGCTCACACGTCGAGTCTATGACGTGTCGCGGCGCCAGAAGCGTTCCGCACCCGCGAGATCGGAACGAGCGACGGCAAGACGAGCACGAAGGGCACGAGCGCGAGCAAGAACGACGTGTTGCGGAGCGCGGTGCTGAACGCGACGGTCGCGTTCGGTGCAAGGCACAGGGCGACCGCGAAGAGCGCGAGGTACGAGAGCTCGACCGGGCCTCTGCTGCGAAGGGCACGCAGGGCTGCAAACGTGAGCACGATGAGCAGCAAGACGAGAACCGCCACAGCCGCCGACCTCGTAGCGGTCGAGCTCGTCTCGAAGAGCGCCTTGTGCCACCCCGACAACGGACTGGCAAGCGCGGTGCCGCCCGACGTGAACCATGCTCCCAGATGGATCCGCGCATAGCTCCACCACACGAGCGCAGGGATCGCCGCCGCCGCGAATGCCGCGGCGACGCGCCCGCGACGCTGGATCAACTCCCACCCGACGACAGCGCAGATGACGAGGACGAGCGGCTCCTTGGCGAGCGGGAGCAGCGCGAAACCGATCCACGCGAGCGCGCGCCTTCCGCGCACGTACGCGAGGAAGCTGCCCAAGACGACAGCCGTCGCCAGCGGCTCGGCCAGGTCGTGCACGGCGGAGCTGATCAGTCCCGGGTTGAGCGCGACGAAGAGCCCCTCCCAGCCGGACCGGCCCCGACCGAGACCGAGCGCCGCAGCCGCTACCGCCGCCGCGAAGAGCGACGCGACGCCGACCACTGCGAGAGCCGCGGCCGCCGACTGCGATTGCCCTGCGCTGAGGATCCAGCCGAGCCAGCCGTACAACGGATGGCCGTATCGGTACGAGGGCTTATCGAACGCGTTGTGCACGGCCCCGACGGCCAGAGGATCGACCGCGGTTCCCCAATAGAACTGGCCGTCGTAGGCGTCGGTGCGCGTCGTACGGAAGCCGGGATCCACCGTGCGTGCATCGGCACCGAGCGTCGTCCTCGAGTCGACGCGAGGCAAGGCGGTCAGGCTCCAGCCGCCAGAGCTGAGGGTCGGAATCATCGCCAGTGCCACGGCAAGGACGGCCAGCAGCCCGCAGCCGAACATGGCCACTGCCGGAGATCGCCTCGCGGTGAACACTGCGCGGATGCTAGAGGCGTGGGCTGCGCAGCTACGACGCGACGGGCGGTCCCACCGAAGCCGGCGTACGCCGGCTTCGGCTGACGAGCAGAACCGCCCCTGCAAGCGCGGGAACCAACAGGCCGAGGATCCCGAACTCGAGCAGGATATTCGTCAGTGCACGTCCGGCCGGTGCGCCGCGCTCGAGCTGGGCGGTGACGATGAGGATTCGCCGGACGACCGCGATCAGACCGATATAGAGGAACGGCTCGACCGCGATCTCGTGCGTGCGAACCACGAACCGGAGCGTGTAGAGCAGCTCGCCGACGATCAGGGCCAGGAGCACGCGGTCGAGGACGAGCACCGCGACGTCGACCGCTGCCCCGCCTCGGTGGATCTCGCGGATGAGCCCGGACGCGGTCCCTACGAGGACGAGGACGCCGGCGGCGGCGAGCAGGACGCCAACAGACGCATACAGCACGACTTCGAAGCTGCCGAGCCCTCGCCCGAGGAGCTCGGTCAGGCCAGGCCTGTCGGCGGAATTCGGCTGCTCCATCGTCAGACGATACGCACCGGCGGTGACAACCGTGCCGCAGTTGACCCGTTTGCGCCGGCGCGCCCGTCCGCGGTGCTCATCCGCTCGAACCAATCGCGCGGATCTGCAGGCCCTCACGCCGACGATGCGCCGTCACGTACTCGACGCCTTCTGCTCCCGCGACAAGCGAACGACGCGCTCCCTGTTCCACGATTCGCACGTCACCTGCCGAGAGCTCCTTCGCGTCACCGTCGACCGTCAGCGTCACCGCTCCCTCGACGACGACGTAGACGACGTCGCGGTCGGCAATGTGCTCCGAGATCTGCTCGCCGGCCGGCCACACGAGCTTCGTGGCATTCAGCTCCTCACTCGCCGCCCCCCACACGGGGCCGCGGCTCACGCCACCGCCTGCATGTTCGCCTCGAGATGCGCGACGCTCGACGTGCCCGGGATCGGGAGAATCACCGGAGAGCGGTCGAGCAGCAAGCGCAGCTCCGTTGCGGCATCGCCGAGCCCCTCGCCGAGCGGGCTCCACGGCATGAAGGCAATGCCCTCGGCCTCGCACGCGTCGAGGACGTCGTCCGAGACGAGCAGGCCGCGGTTGTACTGGTTCTGCACCGAGACGATCCGCGCGACCGACTGCGCCGCGCGCAGCTGTCCGAGCGACATGTTCGAGAGGCCGATGAGCCGGATCTTTCCTTCTTGGCGCAGCTCTTCGAGGGCGCCGACCGATTCTTCGAGCGGCACATCCGGATCGTGGCGGTGCAGCTGATACAGGTCGATCCGCTCGAGCTTCAACCGCCGCAGGCTGGCCTCGCACGCCTCGCGCAACCGCTCCGGTCTCGCGTCGCGGAGGCGGTCCTGCAGGCCGTAGCCGAGGCCGCCCTTCGTCGTGATGACGAGCCCGTCGGGGTACGGATACAGCGCGTCCGCGATCACCTCTTCGCTGACCCCCGCGCCGTAGATGTCGGCGGTGTCGATCAGCGTCACGCCGAGCTCGACCGCACGGCGCACGACTCGCGCGCCCTCCACACGATCGTTGACGATGCGCATTGCACCGAAGCCGAGCCGGCGAACCTCGAGCTCGCCGCCGATCGAGAAGGTCGGATTCACAGGCGTCGATGCTAGCCGTGCAGCGAAGCGAGCAGGCGGGTTGTCACCTGCACCTCGGCGGTGGCTGCAGCGAAGCGACCGTCGCCGGCGACGCTGACACGGTACGCGCCGGGCCGCAGGAGCAGCGGCGCGTGGAACACGCCGTGCGCATCGAGCTTCGGGTGCGCGACGACGCGCCAACCCGAAGCGACTCGGCGCGCGACGGTGATCGTCCCGTGCGACAGCGGGCGGACCGTCCCTGACAACACCTGAGCGGCCACGGGTGTCGCACGCAGCTGCGGCGCGACGGTCACGCCGACCACCGGCCCCGTCACGCCGGCGGCGGAGAGCCGGTAGAGCGTGTGCGCCTGCGGCTCGACCTTCACACGCGCCTGCCCGCGGACGAACTTCAGCGTCTTCCAGCTGCCGGCGCCCACGCGGCGCTGCAGCCGCGCCCCGCCGACGTCGTACGCGCGCGCAACGAGCTGGACCGCGCCGCCCCACGTGACCTGCGCACGCATCCGGTCGAGCGACAGCTCGCCGAGCGTGAAGACCGTCGATGCGAGCCCGAGCTGCTTACGGAACTCATCCGCGTCGATGCGCCGGCGTCCGAGAACGACGGTCGCCGCATGACCGGACGAGGTCCGCTCGACATGCACCGAGTCGAGCGCCGCGCCGAATATCGCTGCGACACGCGTTGCCCCGACCACCACGGGGCCCCACGCGTGACGGGGAGACCGGACGTCGTACGGATCGGCGACCGAGCGCAGGTACGGCACGTCCCCGATCTTCGGCCAGACCTCAGCCACGTCCGCTGTGCGCCCACCCGAGGTGGAGAAGAAGAACGTCGAGGCGACGTGACCGTTCCATGTCAACACGCGGCCGGCCGTGCGTGCGACCGCTTCGTTCGTGCGCGCGGTCTCGTAGCCGATGCCGCCGTACACCTGGCTGCGCGTGTCGGAGAAGAGATCGAAGCGCCTGCTCGGCTTCAAGGTCGCGAGCGCATACGACCGCGCGGCGACCGCCTGTGCCGCGAGGGCGTCGATGCGCCACCGCTGCGGCATCTCGCCGCCGACGACGCCGCGCACGTAGTCGTCCAGCGCGACCGAGTTGACGACCGAGACGCGGCGGCCGGTGCGCCGCACGACGAGCCGCCCGTGGTAGGCGCGCCCATTCCACGTGAGCGGAGCCGTAGGACAGTCGAACACAACCGGCGAGCGAAGCGACCGCGGTACGACGAGCATGTGGGACGAAACCTCGTGCCGGTGCGCAGTGCGCAGGCGCACGCGCTTGTGCCCGACGGGCAGCTCGAGCCGTGGGCCGATGCGGTATGAGCCCGTTGGCAGCCTGTAGCTGCGGCCGCTCGCATCGCTCACCGCGAGCGCGCCCGCGCACGCGATGTCTGCCCGACGCTGCGCGGCGGCGAGCAATACGCGCACGCGCGACTGCGGCGTGGCGGCAAGCTGCGTCCCCGGGTAATAGTGCTCGAGGATGCGCCGCCAGCCCCAGCCGTGTTGCGCATAGCCCTCGGCGCCCCACTGACTCATGCCGACACCGTGACCCCAACCGCGGCCGTTCACGATGAGCACGCTCGTCGCTGAAGCAGAGCCCGCGCCTACCGCTGTAACGAGCCCCGAGAAGACAGCTATGAGTGTCCGGCGCCGCATCGCGAGACGCGGCAGGGTAACTCAGCTCGAGGCGATCTGCACTTCCTGGCCGCCCGCCTCGGCCGAGCGGTAGAGCGCGTCGATCGTCCGCGCCTGGCCAAGCGCATCCTCGCGGCCGAGGAACGGGAGCTCGAGGCCTCGCGCGGCGCGACTGAAGTTCTCGACCTCCGCCTGATATGCGTCGATCCCCGATTCGCGGATCTCGCGCGTCTCGAGCGGCGTCATCAGCACGATGACGGGCTCACGCCCGTGCCAGGGATCGTCGAGGTACACGGAGCCTCCCTCGCCGTCCACGCGCAACTCGTCGATCTCCTTCATGTCGAGGCCGCACTCGAAGGTGGCCTGGACGCCGTTCGCGAAGAAGAGCTCTCCGTTGAAGTGGACATCGACACCGTCGCCGCCGATCTTCTGGCGGCCGACGACCCGCTCTGGCTCGCCTGCAAGCAACCGCGCAGCGGAGATGCAGTAGCAACCGACGTCCATCAGGGCGCCGCCGCCGAGCTCGCGGCTCAGGCGCACGTCGCCGTCGTTCTGCGCCGTGAAGCCGAACTTCGCGTCGATGAGGGAAATCGGCGAGAGCGTCTCCACGAGCAGCTGCAGGTGCAGGGTCTGCGGATGGAAGCGCCACATGAACGCCTCCATCAAGAGCTTCTCGTTCGCGCCCGCGATCTCGAAGGCGCGCTCCACCTCGGCCGGGTCGCGGCCGAGTGGCTTCTCGCACAGCACGTGCTTGCCCGCCTCCAGCGCACGGATCGACCACTCGACGTGCATCGCGTTCGGCAGCGGGATGTAGACGGCTTCGACGTCCGGATCGGCGAGCAGCGCCTCGTACGAGCCGTACGCGCGCGGGATGCGCCACTGCTCCGCGTACTGCTGCGCGCGCGACTCGTCACGGCTGGCCACCGCAAGGAGCTCGGTGACAGGCGACGTCTGGAGACCGGGGATCACGAGCCGGTTGATGTTCGCGGTCGAGAGGATCCCCCAGCGGACTGGCTCGATCGAGGCCATGAGACGCACCCTACGTCCTACGATGCGGCTCGTGACCGAGCTGACCGTCGCAGATGAGGGCCTGGCGGACGGGCCCCAGTAGCCATGCGGCGCCTGCTCATAGCCAATCGCGGCGAGATCGCCCTGCGGATCTTCAGAGCCGCGCGGGCCGAGGGAATCGAGACGGTCGCTGTGGTCGCGCCCGACGACCGCGGCTCGCTGCATGCGCGCAGCGCCGATCAGGTCATCGAGGTCGCCTCGTACCTCGACCCGGCGGAGCACGTGCACGCCGCCCGGGAGGCGGGCGCCGACGCGGTGCACCCGGGCTACGGCTTCCTCTCCGAGAGCGCAGAGCTCGCGGAAGCGGTGCTCGATGCGGGCCTCGTGTGGGTCGGTCCGCCGCCGGCGGCGCTCCGTGCGGGCGGCGACAAGCTTGCAGCAAAGGAGACGGCGCTCGCCGCGGGCGTACCGGTGCTTCCGACGGGGACGCCCGAGGAGGTCGGCTACCCGCTGCTCGTCAAGGCGGCCGCGGGCGGCGGCGGGCGCGGCATGCGCATCGTGCGCGATCCCGCAGAGCTGGACGACGCCGTCGAGGCGGCGAAGCGCGAAGCCGCGGCTGCGTTCGGCGACGACACGGTGTTCTTCGAGCGGTACCTCGAGCGTCCGCGGCACGTCGAGATCCAGCTGCTCGCCGACCGGCATGGGACGGTGCTCGCACTCGGCGAGCGCGACTGCTCGATCCAGCGGCGACATCAGAAGGTGCTCGAGGAGTCGCCCTCCCCCGCGCTCGGCCCTGAGCTGCGCGCCGGCATGAGCGACGCGGCCGTCGCGTTCGCGCGCGCAATCGCCTACGAGAGCGCCGGCACCGCCGAGTTCGTCCTCGATGGGCGCGA
>JAOPYX010000359.1 GCA_025964535.1 Actinomycetes bacterium
GTCGCAGCAAGCCCGATCACCGGTCTCGCATCGATCATCTACTCGGACGACCAGTACACGAACGATGCGAACAATCCGGCTCGGAGCGGCTGCACGGTTGCGCAGTCGAACTCCCCGAGCTGCGACCACACATCGATCGCGACACAGACTGCGGGCTCCGTCATCTTCAGCTCGAAGAAGTAGCTCCAGGCAGGGGGCACGCAAGGCGGCCTCGAGCTTCCGCCGCCTCGCGTGCCCTCGCCTCGCAGCAGTCGTGGGCGTGACCGGCGAGCAGTTGTCATGATCGCTCGATGGCTAAG
Source organism: Actinomycetes bacterium (assembly GCA_025964535.1). GTDB lineage: Bacteria > Actinomycetota > Thermoleophilia > Gaiellales > Gaiellaceae > Palsa-739. Next base: position 300 of record JAOPYX010000359.1, read on the forward strand.
GCTCCGTCGTCCACCGTCGCCTCGGACACGACGACTCTCGCGCGGCTTGCGGTGCGCCTGGGTGCGAATGTCGCACCGGGTCAAGATGTCGTCGTGCTCGCGTCCGACGTCGAGCACGCGGCGCTGGCGCGGGAAGTTGCCGACGCGGCGTATCGCGCGGGTGCTCGCTATGTGAGCGTTCTCTACTGGGATCAGCACGTGAAGCGTTCGCGGCTCCTCCATGCGCCGGAAGACTCCCTCGGTTTCACGCCGTCGTGGTGGGATCGGCACATCGAGGAATCGATCGAGCGAAGGAGCGCGTACATCATTCTCTGGGGCGACCCGTCTCCTGACCTGCTCGACGACGTCGATGCGGCGCGCGCCGGTCAGGACCACATGCCGATCACGGGGCCGCTGCACACGATGCTCGGGGCCGGCGAAGTGAACTGGACGTTCGTCCCGGCGCCGTCGAGCGGCGCCGCGGAGCGGATCGTCGGCACTGCCGACGTGGAGGCGCTGTGGGCTGTTCTCCGGCCGATCCTCCGCCTCGACGCGGACGATCCCGAGGAGGCGTGGCGGCAGCACATCGCCCGGCTGAAGGAGCGTGCGCTGGCGCTCGACGAGCGAGAGTTCCAGGCATTGCACTTCCACGGAGGTGGCACGGATCTTCGCCTCGGCATCTTGCGCGGTGCGCGCTGGTTCTCCGGAGGGATCACGACGAGCTGGGGCCGCGAGACGATCGCGAACATGCCGACCGAGGAGGTCTTCACGACGCCTGACAACCGGGTCGCCGAAGGCACCGTGCTGGCGACGAGGCCGTTCCAGCTGCTCGGCGGGATGACGGTCGAGGGACTCCGGCTTCGTTTCGAAGCAGGCCGCGTCGTCGAGGTCGACGCCGACCGCAACGCAGACGCGGCGCGGTCATACCTGCAGGCGGACGAGAACGCCGGACGTCTCGGCGAGGTGGCACTGGTCGACGGGAACTCTCCCGTCGGGCGTAGCGGGCTCGTCTTCAACGACGTGCTGCTCGACGAGAATGCGACCTGCCACATCGCACTCGGCAACGGCTACCCGTTCACCGTTCCCGATCTCCCGGAAGACGGGCAGAGCAGAGCGGAACGCGGCTTCAACGTGTCGACAATTCATCAGGACTTGATGATCGGCGGACCGGGTGTCGCTGTCGACGGCATCGATCGAGAGGGCAACGCGACGCCGATCCTGAGAGACGACGTCTGGGTTCTCGGTCGTTAGGGAGGCGGTGGGAGCGGGGCGCCCGCAGCGAGCGTATGCGGTGGCGACGGCTCCGGCGCAGAGCCGGCCTGGATCGCGACGGCGGCGAGCACGATCGCTCCGCCGGCGAGCGTCGCGACGCCGGGCTGCTCGGACAGGAAGATCCAGACCCACAGCGGGCCGAGCACGACCTCCAGCAGCGTGATCAGCGCGACCTCTGCAGCCGGGATCAGCCGGCCCCCGATGGCCAGGAACACGAGGCCGAGGCCGATCTGACCGATGCCGAGCGCCACGAGCAACGCGAGGTCGTGCGGGCCGACCTCGCCCGGCCGCGTGAACGGTGCGGCGCCGATGAGCACGAGAACCTGTGACAGGCACGTCGCGGGTGCCATCGACACGTCGCGGCGGTGACGCGTGATGACGAGCGTCGCCGCGAAGGAAGCCGTCATGAGGAGCGACAACGCGACGCCGGAGACACTGGGACGACCGGGGCCGCCCACCATCAGCCCGACCCCGGCGAGCGCGACGACCATCGCCAGCCAGGTGCGGCGCGACACGGTCTCGCCCAGCACGGTCCCGAGCACCGCTGCGAGGATCGGCGCCAGCGCCTGCATGAACAGGACGTTCGCGACCGACGAGTGGTTCAGCGCGACGATGAAGGAGCCGGAGGAGATCGCCATCAGCGCGGCGACCGCGAGCCCGCCCCGACCAACCGCGCGGAATGCCCGCAGCACCGCACCTCGCTCGGCGACCGCGACGTACGCGAGCAGCCCGAGCACCGCGAAGAGCGCGCGCCCGGCGAGTTGTGTGCCGATGCCGACCGACAGCTCGCGCTGCAAGATCCCCGCCGTCGACCACGCCACCGCGGCGAGCGCCACCATCGCGCGGCCGCGCCGGTGCTGCGCGGCGGAGGAGAGGGGAGACGCGATCGCAGAGCTCATCGACGCACCATTGAACCAGCGCCGTCAGCCGCGCCTTGCGGTTCCCGCAGCCCGAGCTCGCCCCGTGTAGTCCCGGCCTCAGACCTGGCGGGCGCATCTACCCTCATCGATATGAGCGACTACGGGCACGACCTCCAGTTCGGCGTCTTCATCACTCCTGCGAGTCACGGCGGCGGGCAGGTCGTCGAGCTCGCGGCGCTTGCCGATCGCGTCGGGCTCGACCTCGTCAGCTTCCAAGACCACCCCTACCAGCCGCGGTTCCTCGATACATGGACGCTGATGTCGTTCGTCGCCGCGCGGACGAGCCGCGTGCGGATCACGGCGAACGTGCTCAACCTGCCACTCCGCGAGCCGGCGGTCGTGGCGCGCGCGGTGGCGAGCCTCGACATCCTGAGCGGAGGGCGCGCAGAGCTCGGGATCGGCGCCGGCGGGTTCTGGGACGCGATCGAAGCGATGGGCGGACGACGTCTGAGCCCCGGCCAGAGCGTCGACGCGCTCGAGGAGGCGATCGACGTGATCCGGTCGCTCTGGGATGTCGAGCAGCCGGAGAAGGTGCGCTTCGACGGCTCCTATTACCGCCTCGACGGCGCGGCTCGAGGCCCGGCGCCGCTCCACGACGTCGGCATCTGGATCGGCGCCTACAAGCCGCGCATGCTGAGCCTCACCGGGCGAAAGGGCGACGGCTGGCTGCCGAGTCTTCCCTACCTCCAACCGGGCGACCTGGCGGCCGGAAACAAAGCGATCGACGAAGCCGCGGTGGAAGTCGGCCGCGCTCCATCCGAGATCCGCAGACTGTTGAACGTCGCCGCACTCGACGGGCCTCCCGAGCAATGGGTGGAGGAGCTGACCCGATACGCACTCGAGGACGGCATCGGAACGTTCATCCTGATGGCCGACGACGCGAACGCGATTCAGCTGTTGGCATCGGATGTCGCTCCCGCCGTGCGCGAGCAGGTCGCAGCGGAGCGTGCGCGCGGCAGTATCGGCGGCGGCGGCAGCAGCAGCGCCGAACGCAGTGAGCCCGTCAGCGACACGGACGCCACGGTGCAGCCGAGTGGGGCGGACCAGTCGGAGTACGAGCGGCTCGGGATCCGACCGACGCCGGATGACGGAACGCGCCTCAGCGCCACCGCTCCGTGGGACGAGGCGACGCGCCCGCACCGCGCCGAATCCGGTCCCGATGTGGCTTACACCAAGCGCGGTCGCCTCGTCGGCCAGCACCTGGTGGACGTGCACGACATGTTGCGCAAGGAGCTGAGTGAGCTACGGGAAATCCTTGCGCAGGTTCGCGACGGCGTCGTGACCGCGGGTGACGCGCGGTCCGCGCTCAACGACATGACGCTCCGCCAGAACGACTGGACGCTCGGCGCGTTCTGCTCCCGCTACTGCGGCGTGGTCGCGCAGCACCACGGTCTCGAGGACGAGGCGGTCTTCCCTCACCTCGCACGCAGCGATCGGAGTCTCGAACCGGTGATCGAGCGGCTTGCAGACGAGCACCTCGTCATCCACGACGCGATTCAGCAAGTCGACCGCGCGCTCGTCGACCACATCAACCATCCGGACGACTACGAGCCCATCCAGGCGGCGATCGACTTCCTGACCGACTCGCTGCTCTCGCACCTCTCCTACGAGGAGTACGAGATCGTCGAGCCGCTCGCCCGCCTCGGCTTCTACCCCGGACAGCTCTAGCCCGGCCGGCCCGGCCACATCGGCTACGTCGACGCGACCCTGGGGATCTCGCGCGTCCCGACCCGATCGTCCGTCTCCATCGGATTCTTGGTGCGCAGCCCGTCGTCGCACCGCGTTCGGCCTTTGACCCTGCACCGCGACGGCGCAACAATCGCGGGCCGGAATCCCTCGGAAGGGAGGCACGATGAGACGGATTCTCGTTGCCGCGACCTTTGTCGCCGCGGCGGCAGGCCTCGTCGGAAGCAGTCAAGCGTCGCCCACGGCGCAGCACCTGCGCGACGCGAACCAGGCCGGGCACGCGACCACGTCGGTCTTTGCGTCCGGCTTCAACAATCCGCGGGGCCTGACGTTCGGCCCGGACGGAAATCTCTATGTTGCCGAGGGCGGGCTCGGCGGCTCCAACTCGACCGTCGGGCAGTGTCCGCAGGCGGCCGGCGCAGGAGCGCCGTACACCGGGAGCACGAACGACCCGGTACGCGGCGGACGGATCTCGAGAGTGAGTCCCGGCGGTGCCGTCACGACGGTCGTCAACGCGCTGCCCTCGAGCCAGACCAGTCCGGGTCTTGGCAGCCTGGTCAGTGGGGTGTCGAGTGTCGCCTTCATCGGCAATCAGCTCTATGCGCTACTTGCCGGAGCGGGCTGCTCGCACGGCGTGCCCTCGGTACCGAACGGTGTCATCCGTGTCGGGTCGGACGGCAGGTGGTCGCTGATTGCGAACCTCAGCGCGTTTCTGGCGTCGCACCCGGCGGCCCACCCCGACCTGGAGGACTTCGAGCCGGACGGCACGTGGTACAGCATGATTTCCTTCGACGGAGCGCTCTACCCGATGGACTCGAATCATGGGGAACTCGACCGCGTCACGCCGGATGGATCGATCAGCCGCGTGGTCGACATCTCGGCGCAGGTCGGGCATGTCGTGCCCACTGCTCTCGTCCACCGGGGCTCCAGCGATTCCGGGGACGAGGCGGAGCAGGAAAACGGCTCCGGCACGACCTTCATCGCCAACCTCGGCCTCTTCGGGCCGACCGACGGCACCGGCGACGAGCACATCTACCAGTTGAGCGACAGCGGGAGCCTCAGCGTTCACGCGTCCGGGCTCGAGCAGGTGCTGGGACTCGCGTTCCGCCAAGGCAACCTCTACGCGCTGGAGATGAGCACGACGGGCGGAGGACCTACCGCGGGGACCGGCGCGATCGTGCGCGTGCAAAACGGCGCACCCGTGGAGACAGTGGCGTCCGGCCTCACGTTCCCAACCGGGATGACAGTCGGTCCGGACGGTGCGTTCTACGTCTCCGACCACGGCTTTGGCTCCGGAGCGGGAGCGGGTCGCGTCTTGCGCATCACGATTCCCTGATTCGCGAAGCCTCACCTCCGGGCCGATCGCCGGTCGGCCCGGAGGCGGTTCCTCAGCGCGGACTCGTGTGGCTGCCGCTACGGTCAATGCGGTGGTTTGGGGTCGCCCTTGTGTAGGCGGGCATTGAAGGTTCCGCGTTGGTCGTCTCGGCCTCAGCTCGCCGTCGATCTCGGCACCGCTAACACGGTCGTGTATCGAAAGGGAGAGGGGATCGTCCTCTTCGAACCGTCCGTCGTCGCGATCGACGAGCGGACGGGTGAGGTTCATGCGGTCGGTGCGGAAGCTCGGCGAATGATCGGGCGCACGCCTGCGCACATCTCGGCGACGCGGCCGCTCCGAGACGGCGTCATCGCCGACTTCGAGGTCACCGAGCAGATGCTTCGCCACTTCATCCGCAAGACGGCAGGGACGGCGCGCTCGCGCGCGGACGTGATGATCTGTGTCCCGAGCGGGATCACGCAGGTCGAGCGCAACGCCGTCACACGTGCGGCGCTCGGAGCCGGGGCCACGCACGCGTTTCTGATCGAAGAGCCGATGGCTGCCGCGATCGGAGCAGGCCTTCCCGTTGCCGAGCCCGTCGGTGCGCTCGTCGTCGACATCGGCGGTGGCACGACCGAGACCGCGGTCACAGCTCTCGGCAGCCTCGCCGTCGTCAACTCGATCAAGGTCGGCGGTTACCAGATGGACGACGCGATCGTCCGCTCGATCCATCAACAGGAACGCCTCGTCGTCGGCCAGGAGCAGGCCGAGGCGCTCAAGATCGAAATCGGCTCTGCGACCGCAGGTGCCGAAGCCGCGGAGGAAGCAGACATCGCCGGCCGCGACATCATCTCCGGGCTTCTGCGGAGAAAGTCGATCACGGCTCAACAGATCAGAAACGCCCTCCAGCGTCCGCTCGACCAGATCGTCACCGCCGTGAAAGACCTTCTCGACCAGACTCCGGCCGAGCTGTCGGGCGACGTCATCGAACAGGGCATCACCCTGGTCGGCGGCGGCGCGCTCCTCCCGGGGCTCGACGAGCTGCTTCAGACGGAGACGGGCTTACCGGTCACGATCGCGGACTCCCCGCTCACGGCGGTTGCGCTGGGCGCGGGCCAAGCACTCGAGGAGCTCGGCAGCCTCAAGCCGCAGCAGCGAAGGACGCGTCGCCGGCGCGGCTGAGGCACGAATGCCTCCTCGCTCTCAGTATCTGAGCAGCAGCAAGGGCATGTCGTGGATGTAGTCGCTGGTGTGGAACCCCTGCGTGTAGACGACGTGCGCGTAGTTGTCGAGGCTGTACGGGATGAGGAGGCTGCTGTGCTGGACGGCGTAGTTGCCCGACCGGTTCTTGTCCGACGGGGGGACGGCGATCCCGGCGGCTTGCTCTGCAGCACGTATCTCGCGCTCGCTCCCGGTGAGTCCGATGAAGGCATGGTCGAAGCGATTCAGCCAAGCACGGAGCACGCGTTTCGTGTCGCGTTGCGGGTCGACGGTGACGAAGACGACTTCGACGTGGCGGCGCACTCCCGCCGGCACGCGTCGCAGCGCAGCGGCGATGTCGCTCATGGTCGTCGGGCAGGCGTCGCGACAGTGCGTGTAGCCGAAGTACAGGTAGGTCAGCTTCCCGTGCGTGGCGGCGGCGAAGCTGAACGGGCGCCCGCCGGTGGTTGTGAGCGTGAAGTCGGGCTTGGCCGGAAGGGGCGTCGGTGCGAGCCCATGAAGCGGCGGCTGAGCGTGAGCTGCGCTGCCGAAACCGACGATCGTGAGCAGCGCGATAAGGGAGATCGCCGTGGCGAGCGACCTCACCGGAAGCGGTCCGCACGCGTGCTCAGCCGACGACGACGGTTCCCTTCATGTTGTCGTGGACGGTGCAGATGTACTTGTAGGTTCCGGCCCGGGTGAACGTGATCTTGTAGCCCTCGATCCGCGGTGGACCGGAGTTCAAAAAGAGCCCGGAATTGTGGAACCCGCGGCCGTTCCAGCGTGTCGCCGTTACGACCTTGAACGTGATCGGCCCGGTGCTCTGGCCGTTCGATGAGGTCCCGGGCGGCTCGCCGGGGCTGTTGGCGCGCGAAATCGCCTTCGCGTTCAGGTGAACGCTGCCGTCCGGCGCAGTCGAGCGGATGTCGTTCTCGGTTTTGTTCGCGTTGAAGGTGATCGTGTGTCCGCCGAGGAGATACCAGGTAACCGAGCCGCCGACAGGCAGCTTGATCAGCTTCGGTCCGAACTCGTCGATCGACGCCTCGTTGACGGCCGGGGAGCCCGAGCCTGCGAGCACGACGTTCTGTCCGGGCACCTTCAGGCTGGCGATCGGCGGCTTGCCCTGTCGCTCCGCCCGCACCGCAGGCGCGAGCTTGGCCTCACTCGCCGCCAGCGTGTGCTGTCCCACCGCGAACTGTGTACTCGGGCTCGGGACGTCCGTACCGGAGGGTGCGACGACGATCTTTCCCGTCATCCCTTCGCGATGGAGCGCGCACATGTAGCGGTACGTGCCGGGCGCGGTTGCGCTCGACAGGTGCACTGTGAACTTGTCCTTCGACACCAACCAGCCACTGTTGTAGTAGGCCTGCTGCCCCGTGAAGTCGGGCTGCGCGACCTTGACGCAAGGACCCTTCGTGGAAGGGGTGCCCTGGTCGATAAAGCAGGGATTGGCAACGGACTGGATCGCATCGCCAGGCCCCCGCGGAAGCAAGGACGGCACCGTTGCGTCCAATCGTACGAACGACGCCGGCGGGGCTTGCTGTTGCTGCTTCGGCGTCAGCTTGTCGAATGCGGCGACAACCTTGTCGGTGAGCGTGCCCAACGTCACGGTATGCGGCTCCCCGTCGCCCAGCTCGTTGAAGATGACCGTGTCGCCGGCGTGAACACGCACGGTGCTCGGGAAGTAGGACAGAAACGATTCGTTCGCGGATTTGTTCGCAGCGTCGATGTTGACCGTGAACGTCTGCGCAACCGCACGGGTGCGCGAGTTTGCGCCGCTAGCCCCGCCAGCAGCAAGCAAACCCGCACACACGAGCACGGCCACAGGCGCAAGACGCGACACCCGTGTCAGCCGGCAATCCAACGAGACCACTCTCGTAGATCCCTCAACGGGTTTCCTCAGCGTGCAGCTCGTTCGTTGATTCCCGTCCTCAGCAGCCCGCCGGTCGCGATCTTGTTGAGCATCCGGTCGGCGTCCTTCTCTTCTTCGAGCGTCTGGTCGAGCATCTCCGCCGCCTGCTCGCGCCCGAGCTCGGACGCGATCGTGCGGGCGGTGCCGTAGGCGGCCATCTCGTAGTGCTCGATCTTCTGCGCCGCTCCGATCAGCGCCGCGTCCTTCACCACAGGGTCGCCGTCTGCCTTCATGATCTCCTCACCCTTGGCAATCAGCTCACCGATCCCGCGGAGCGATTGCCCGGCCGGGGTGGCGCCGAACTCCGCCATCGCCTCGTTCAGGCGGCGCAGGTGCTCCTCGGTTTCGATGCGATGTTGCGCGAAGGCGGCCTTCAGCTCGTCGCTCGAAGCGGCCTCCGCCATCTTCGGAAGCGCCTGGAGGAGTTGCTCTTCGGTGGCCTGGAGGTCCTGGAGGTCGAGCGCGAGGAGATCCTCTAGCGATCGCAGTTGCATGGCGTCCTTTCGTCCGGCGTGTGTGCGGGTTGCCCGCAACTCTTCAGTCTGTCCGTGTCCCGGTCGACGGCGTCCGAACCCCTGGAGGTAACGCACGGGTGCCTTGACCCGGCAGGCGGCGGAACGCTGTTAGCGTTCGACCATGTCGTCCGGCTGGGATGCCCTCCCCTACGAGGCGTGGAGCGCTACGTGCGACACGTTGCATGCGCACACGCAGGTTCTGGGCAAGGTGGCAGTGGCCTTGGCTCCGCCGGAGCCGCAGCTCCAGCACACCGCGTTGCGGCTCACCGCCCGCGGCTGGGAGACGCTTCCGTTACCGGCTCCCGACGGCTCGGGCGCGCTCGTCGTCGCGCTGGACCTCCGGAGCTACGAGGCCGTCGTCGAGCACAGTGACAAGCGGGTCCGGCAGGTCGCCCTTACGCCCGACCGCTCGGTTGCCGACGTCATGCGCGACGTGATGAGCGCGGTCCGGGAGCTCGGAGGGCCCGTGGAGATCGACCCCAAGCCCCAGGAGACGCCGTGGGCGACGCCGCTCGACGAGGACGAGGAGCACGCGACGTTCGATCCCGCTCACGTCGATGCCTACTTCGCGGCGGCGACGCGCGCCTGGCAGGTTCTGGCGGCGATCCGGGCGCCCTATCGCGGGCGCTCCACCCCCGTCAACGCCTGGTGGGGAACGTTCGACTTCGCGGTGGGCCTGTTCTCGGGGCGGCCGGTCGAGCCCCCGTCGAACGACTTCATCTGGCGCAATGCCGGAGATGCCGAAGAGGTCGCAGTCGGCTGGTGGCCCGGCGATGCGCGCTATCCTCGGCCCGCTTTCTACGCATACGCATACCCGGCACCGGCAGGCTTCGAGACGGCGACGCTCTCACCTCCAGCCGCGCATTGGGACTCGAAGCTCGGCGAATACATCCTCGATTGGGACGACGTCCGCGACAGCGCGGATCCCCACGAGACCGCACTCGAATTCGCACGTTCTGCAGTCAGGCATGGCTGCGTTGCGTGCGGCTGGGAGCCGGCGTTGCTTGCGAGCGTCGAGGGATTCCCGCCGCCCGTCGCGTAGGCGGCGGCAGCGGCGTCCTCTACCGCGGGCGATGAGTTTCGTCGCATCGCGCGGTCTCAATCGAGAGAAGCACAATCCGTCGAAGGAGTCTCCCGTGCGTGAGTCGCAACTGCTGATGAGCAATCTCGCATTCCCGGAGTCCCCACGGTGGCACGACGACCGTCTGTGGTTCTCTGACTGGGGCGCGCACGAGGTCATCGCCGTCGATCTCGAGGGCCAGAGCGAGGTCATCGCCCGGATCGCCTCCTTTCCGATGTGCATCGACTTCCTGTCCGATGGCCGGTTGCTGGTCGTCTCGGCAAGCGACGGCCGCCTCCTGCGTCGGGAGCCCGACGGCTCGCTGACGAGTCATGCCGACTTGAGTGGCCTCGCGGACCACAAGTGGAACGACATCGTCGTCGACGGCCGCGACAATGCCTACGTGAACAACACCGGTTTTGACTTCCCCGGCGGCGAGTTCGCGCCCGGAATCATCGCCTTGGTCACCGCGGACGGCTCTGCTCGCCAGGTCGCGGTAGGAGTCGCATTCCCGAACGGCATGGCCGTGACGCCCGACAACTCGACGCTGATCGTCGCCGAGTCCTACGGGAACAAGCTCACCGCCTTCGACATCGTCGACGACGGGGGTCTGCGTAACAGGCGTGTGTGGGCCGACCTCGACGACGGCGTCCCCGACGGCATCTGCCTCGACGCCGAGAACGCCGTGTGGTACGCGGACGTTCCCAACAAGCGCTGCGTGCGCGTGCGAGAGGGCGGCGAGGTGCTGCAGACGATCCAGCTCGACCGCGGCTGCTTCGCTTGCGCGCTCGGGGGCGTGGAGAAGACGACGTTGTTCCTGACGGCGAACGACTGGCGCGGTACCGCAAACATGGCCGACGGGTCACGGATGGGCCAGGTGTTAGCCGCTGAGGCGCCCGCACCGGGCGCCGGTTGGCCGTAAGGCCCGCGTGGTTCTACTGCTCGCAGGTTGCTCGCGCTCCCAGCCTCGGGAGTGATAGCCATCTCGTGAGTCGCGATCTGTCCGCGGTGCGCTTCGGCGCGTGGCCCGCTCGTCGCTCGCGGACAAGCCTCGCATGCGCCTCTGCCTCGAGAGCTCGTGTCTGGAATTGGATCACCGGTGGGTACGTCATGGCTTCGTCGCTCCTAGATGGCGGAAGCCAAAACCGTATCAGATAGCTTTCTAGAAAGCTATCGCGATAGAGGTAAACTGCGCAGATGAGGCAGAGAGACCATGTCCAGCACGTACTCGAGCAGTGGCGGCGCGAGGCGCCGGAGCTCGACCGTGCGCCGATGGGCGTCGTCGGACGCATCTCTCGCCTGGCGCAGCTGCTGCAAGCTGAGCTCGAGCCGATCTTCGCCGCCCACGGCGTGAACGGGGGCGAATTCGACGTCCTGGCTGCGCTGCGCCGGGCCGGCCGGCCGTACCGCCTTACGCCGACGGAGCTGAGCAAGGCGTTGATGGTGACGAGCGGCGGGATGACGAAGCGCCTCGCTGCGCTCGAAGCCCGTGGGCTGATTCGCCGCGAGCCCGATCCCAACGATGGACGGTCGACGACGGTGTCGCTCACGCGCGAGGGGAAGCGACTCGTCGACGCGATCCTCCCGGAGCACGTGGCGAACGAACAGCGCCTGCTCAGCGAGCTGAGCAGCAAGGAACGTGCCGACCTCGCCGGGCTCCTCGAGCTGCTGGCGGTCTCGCTCGGCGACGAAGCAGGTGTCCGCGGGCGCCGGCGACGCGGACAGCGCTGACGGTGTCGCTGGCAAGAGGACCTTGCCGGTCATCGCGGCCGTATACAGAGACGTGCATGCGTACGCGTACCGCGTGAGAATCGCGACGCTCGTCGTTGTTCTGCTGCTCGTCGCGCTGCTCGCCGGGAACGCCCGTGCCGGAGGAACGCAGGTCAATGTCGTGGCGGTGGCAGGCCGCGTCTGGGTGACGACCGGCTCCCAGATCGTCGAGCTCGACGCGATCACTCGGCGTGTGCTGTATCGCATCAAGACGCGCTATCCGTACCCGATCGACCTCGGCGTCAGCGACGGCGCGGTCTGGGCTTCGAGCGTCGCCAACGGCTTCGTCTCCGGTGCTGTGACGCGAGCTCCCTTCGACTCGAGCGCGACGACCCAGCCGCTCGTCCTGGCGCATCGCCCGATCCTCGGGCTCGCGGTGGGCAGCGGCACGACGTGGGCGCTCGTTGGCCCGTGGAGCTCGCTACGCCTCGCTGCGATCGATCAGGCGTCCGGAGGTGTGAGGCTCTCGCGACTCGGTCAAACCCTCGCGTGGATCGCCGCCGACAACACCGGCAGGACGAGCGGTCTCTACGGTCTCACCAGGCACGGTCGGCTCGTCCGCATGGCGGCGGGCGGCAACGTCGACTGGCTGTCTGCCACGCGCGGTGCGGTCACGCCTCCGGCCGTCGCGAGTGGGAGCGTCTGGGTCGCAAGTCGCAGGTACCTCTACCGCGTCGACGCTCGGACCGGACGTACGAGGGCGCGCGGCGGCATCATCGGCTCGCCGATCCAACTCGTCGCCGGCGGCGGTTCACTATGGGTCCTCAGCGCGCAGGGGACCGCCGGTGCAAGGCACCACGAGCTCACGAAGTACGACGGCCGGATGCGTGTGATCGCCCACCGACATGTCGGTGAGTTCGCCGACAGCATCGCGTTCGGAAACACGAGCGTGTGGATCGGCCGGTCAAGGCCGAACGTGAGCGTGATTCGGGTCAATTCGCAGTCGCTCCGGCTGACGGTCTTTGCGCAGGCGCTCCGCTGATGCTCAGCCGAAGACGCGCTCACCAAGGCTCACAATGGATGCGTGGCCCTCGTGATCGTCGATGCAGAGAACGTTCGCCGCTCGCTCTGGCCGAACCTCTCGAAAGAGGCGCTCGTGGCGCGGGCGCGTGCCTGGGCGGCGCGCGAGGGGCATGACCTGCTCATCGTCTTCGACGGCCCTGCGCCCGAGAAGGCGCCCGATCTCGTCGGCTCTTCCTACGCGGACGACGAAATCGTGCGCCTTGCGGAAGCGGCTCCCGGGCCCGTGTGGGTCGTTACGTCGGACCGCGGGCTGCGGGCGCGCCTCGTGGGGCATGTGGATCGCGTCATCGGCGGAGGGCAGTTCGCGCGCAGTCTGTAGTTACATCGACGTGACCTGGGTGTCGCTGACCGTTTGTCGCAAGGGGCGCGGGGTAACGGCGCATGATGGAGAGTTTGCGGTTCCGGGGTCGCACCGAGGCCGGCCGCTATCTCGCTGAGCGGCTGAGCGGCTACGCGGGCCGCGACGACGTGATCGTGCTGGCGCTGCCACGCGGTGGTGTCCCGGTCGGATACGAGGTGGCGAAGGCGCTTGGTGTGCCGCTCGACGTGTTCGTCGTGCGGAAGGTCGGTGTGCCCGGGCGCGAGGAGCTCGCGATGGGCGCGATCGCGAGCGGCGGGTTGCTCGTCCTCGATCAGGGCGTGGTTCGCGCGCTCGGGGTCAGTCGCGAGCAGATCGAGCGTGCGGTCGAGGCGGAGCTACGCGAGCTCCAGCGTCGCGAAGCTGCCTATCGCGACGGTCGTGGGCCCCCGCAGCTCGAAGGCAAGACGGTGATCTTGGTCGACGACGGCTTGGCCACGGGATCGACGATGCGAGCGGCCGCGCTCGCCGTGCGTCAGGCGAACCCGGCGAGGATCGTGGTCGCGGTGCCGGTCGCGGCGGCCGAGACGTGCGACGAGTTCCGCGACGTCGTCGACGACATCGTGTGCGGCGTCACGCCGAGGCCGTTCCGAGCGGTAGGGCTCTGGTACGACGACTTCTCGCAGACCACCGACGAGGAAGTGCGCGAGTTGCTGGCGCAGGCAGCCGATCGCGCCGCAAGCTCGGTGTGACCGTCGCAACCGTCAGCCGAGTTCTGGTGCCTGTCGGCGACGCCGTCCTCGAAGGAGATCTCGTCGTGCCGGAGGGCGCAACCGGTGTCGTTCTGTTCGCGCACGGCAGCGGTTCAGGTCGGCGCAGCCCGCGCAATCGGCAGGTGGCGTCGAGGTTGAACGAGGCGGGGCTCGGCACGCTTCTCGTCGACTTGTTGACGCCGTCCGAGGAGGAGAGCGACCGGGTTTCGTCACGGTTTCGCTTCGACATCGCGCTGCTCGCTCGCCGTCTCATCGCTGCGGTCGACTGGCTCCGCGGCGCACCGGAACATGCCGACACTGTCGGCTTGTTTGGAGCGAGCACCGGAGCTGCTGCCGCGCTCGTCGCGGCGGCCGCACGCCCGAACGATGTCTTCGCGGTCGTCTCGCGCGGCGGCCGGCCAGATCTTGCCGGGACGGCTCTTCCGAGCGTTCGCGCTCCCGTGCTGCTGATCGTCGGCGGGGCGGACGAGTTCGTGCTCGAGCTGAACCGGCGCGCACTCGAGTCGATAGGGGCAGCGGAGAAGCGGCTGGTGGTCATACCGGGCGCGACCCACCTCTTCGAGGAGCCGGGTGCGCTCGAACAAGTCGCCACGCTCGCGGCCGACTGGTTCTCTCAGCACCTCCCCGGGTTCGATGGCGGTCGCTGACCCCGTTCTTCCGCTTTCCGGCGCGGCCGGCGACTACGACCCGCTGGTGGAGCGGTCCGCAGGCGCGCGTGTCGTTCTCATCGGCGAGGGCTCGCACGGAACGCGCGAGTTCTACAGCGAGCGCGCTGCGATCACCAAGCAGCTGATCACGGAAGGCGGCGTCACCGCAGTGGCTGCGGAGGCCGACTGGCCGGACGCCTACCGCGTCAACCTCTACGTCCGCGGGGAAAGCGACGACGAGACACCGGAGGAGGCGCTCTCTGAATTCCGGCGCTTTCCTTCGTGGATGTGGCGCAACCGCGACGTCGTGGAATTCGTCGGCTGGCTGCGCCGATGGAACACTGCCCTGCCCACGCACGCGCAGAAGGTCGGCTTCTATGGGCTCGATCTCTACAGCCTGCGGACGTCGATGGAGGCGGTCGTCGACTACCTCGAGAAGGTCGATCGGGAAGCGGCGCAGCGAGCACGTGAGCGGTACTCGTGCTTCGACCACTTCGGCCCCGATCCGCAGGCGTATGGGCACGAGACCGCGATCGGGCGAGCCGAGCCGTGCGAGCAGGAGGCCGTCGAGCAACTCGTCGAGCTGCGTAACGGTGCGGCCGCCGAGCTGATCGGCAAAGACGGGCGCGTTGACGCCGATCGTCATTTCTACGCCGAGCAGAACGCGCGTCTCGTGGTGAACGCCGAGCAGTACTACAGGTCGATCTTCTGGGGCGGCCCTGCGAGCTGGAATCTTCGCGACCGGCACATGGCGGACACGCTGCAGGAGTTGATCGCGCATCTCGAACGGACGTCGGGAAAAACACGGGCGACCGTCTGGGCGCACAACTCGCACGTCGGCGACGCTCGTGCGACGCAGATGGGGGAGAGGGGCGAGCTCAACATCGGCCAGCTCAGCCGCCAACGCTACGGCCGCGAGAGCTTCCTCGTCGGCTTCACCACCTACACCGGCACGGTCACCGCCGCCTCCGACTGGGGTGCCACGGCCGAGCGGAAACATGTCCGTCCGGCTCTCGCCGGGAGCTGGGAAGAGCTCTTCCATCAGCGCGGTCAGCCGCGGTTCCTGCTCGACCCGCACGGGTTGCAGGGGGCGCTGCTCGAACGCGCGATCGGTGTCATCTACCGGCCCGAGACGGAGCGTCTCTCGCACTACTTCCCGGCCCGGCTCGCCGACCAGTTCGATTCCGTCATCCACATCGACGAGACACACGCCACGGAACCGCTCGAGCGCACCAGCATCTGGGAAGAGGGCGAGCTTCCCGAGACCTACCCGTGGGCCGTCTAGTCCTCATTCCGAGCGGCTGTACGCGCAGGCCCCACGGCTGATAGGCCGCGCGAGCTCCTCAGCGCCGCAGAACGAGAGGCCGTGAGCCTCGATCACCACACCGCCGTCGTCCTGCTCGGGTTGCTCGTAGCAGGGACGGCGCTGCTTGCGCTCGCGCCGGCGCTGCGCATCCCGTACCCGGTCTTGCTCGTCCTCGGTGGGCTCGCGCTCGGTCTGGCGCCTGGAGTGTCGAGCGTCAGACTTCCGCCGGCGCTCGTCCTGGTCGCCGTACTGCCGCCTCTCTTGTACTCGGAGGCGCTCTTCACGTCGCTGCGGGAGCTGAGAGCGAATGCACGCTCGATCTCTCAACTCGCGGTCGGCCTCGTGCTCGTGACCACCGTCACAGTGGCAGCGGTCGCGCACGCGTACCTCGGGCTCTCGTGGTCGGCGGCATTCGTTCTCGGTGCAATTGTCGCTCCGACGGACGCAACCGCCGCGACGTCGATCGCTCGTCGGCTTGGCGTGCCGCGGCGGATCGTCACGATCGTCCAAGGCGAAAGCTTGATCAACGACGGCGTCGCTCTTGTCGCGTACAAGTCCGCCGTTGCGGCAGTCGTCACGGGGAGCTTCTCCCTGTGGCATGCCGGC
>JAOPYX010000304.1 GCA_025964535.1 Actinomycetes bacterium
GTAGCGGAAGCGATTGGCCATGCGGCGACTCTAGATGGTTGCCGCCGAGAGACCGACGTAAGGCTTCGGTAAATCGAGTTCCGATCCGTTCCCGGCGGGGCACCCCTCTACGTCTACGTATTTGAAATGCCAAACGCACAGGAGGCTCGATGACACGCACATTCCTTCCTCGCGCACTCGGCGGAGCCGGAATCGTCGCCGCACTCGTCGCGGCACTGACCCTGTTCGCGGGCAGCGGGCTCGCGCAGGGCTCGGCCGCACAGGCCAACTACGCGCCTACGAACACCGCCGCGCCGTCCATCAGCGGCACGCCGCAGGTGGGCCAGACCCTCACCGCCGCCCCGGGCACATGGACGAGCGACACCACACCGACTTACGCCTACGCGTGGCAGCGCTGCGACGCGCAAGGCGCAAACTGCGCCGCGATCAGCGGTTCGACGGCATCGACGTACACGGTGCAGACTGCCGACCTCGACAAGACGCTGCGCGTCGTCGTGACGGCCACCAACCCGACCGGCTCGAGCTCGGCAACGTCAACGCAGACCGCCGTCGTCACGCAGGCAGGCCCGCAGGGCGCGATCAAGTTGACGAACGGACAGACGTCGGTACCGGCGACGAGCGTCGGCCTGCCGGAGCGCCTGATCGTCGACAGCGTCAAGTTCACGCCGGGACGCCTGACGAACCGTGCGCCGTTCGTCGCACGCTTCCATGTCGCCGACACGCGCGGCTACGTCGTGCGTGACTCGCTCGTCAAGGTGACGGCACTGCCGTACGCCTGGGCGCGCACCGGTGCCGAGGTCCGCACCGACCAGAGCGGCTGGGCGACCGTGAACATCACTCCGACGGTGAACATGCCGCTCGGCCACAACGCGCTCGTCATGTTCGTCCGCGCGCGCGTCGAGGGCCAGTCGCTGCTGGCCGGCAGCTCCACCCGCCGGCTCGTGCAGGTCACCATCCGCTAGCCGAACGGATTGAGCCGCGCCGCCTCCGCCAGCGCGGAGCGGCGCGGCTCGCCTTTGAGAAGCCCTGCGAGCGAGCGCCATGCGCTCCAGTCGTTCGGGTCGAGCTCCACGGCACGGCGATAGGCGCGTACAGCTCCTGCAATGTCGCCGTTCGCCCGCCGTGACTCGCCGAGCAGCTTCCATGCCTGCGCCGAATAGGGCGCGAACTGAAGCGCGCGCTGCGCGTTCCCCTGGGAGAGCGCTGCGTTGCCGGCGAGGGCGAGCACGCCGGCCGCGGTCAGCGCAGCGAGAACGGGCACGACAGATCGAGTACGCACGAATCCCTCGCGTGGCTCGGCATGCACCGTTGTACTCGCAGCGAGAACGATCGCAGGCGCGGTTACGCCCGCGAGCTCCCAGTGGAAGTCGACCGCTGCGGCAAGCACATACGTGAGCAGGGCACCGAGCAGCGCAGGGCCCACGTGCTCGCGGCGCAAGCGCCATGCGCCGGCCAGGCCCGCCGCCAGGGCGAGGAGCAGCAGGGCGAGCCCGACCGGGCCGAGCTCTGCGAGCGTCTCGAGATAGAGCGAGTGCGCCTCGAGCGCCGACTGCGGCACGGTTCGCAGGCGCACCCACCAGTCGACGAACGTCCCCGCGCCGGAGCCGAGAGCGGGATTGGCAGCGAGCTCGTGCCACGCAACCCGCCAGTAGTGCAGGCGCTCGTGGCCCGCGAGAAGGAGCGGGGTCGCAGCGAGTGCACAGAGGCCGGCCGTCGCCGCGAGCAGCCGCGCGATCCGCGGCGGAACTCGGCCGCTCCGGGGAAGACGGCCGCCGGCGCGCACGAGCGCCCCTTGCACGAGCGTCAACGCGACCAGCAGCAAGAGCAGCCGGTGTCCCGTGTGCGCCGCCGCGAGCAGATCGTCGGGCGGAGGGTCGACCACGGTGCCGGACCGGGAGACGACGAGCGCCCCCACGAGAGGAAGAACGAGCAGGCACACCGCGCGGAGCGGCCGCGCGGCGGTGAGCAGGTAGGCCACGAGGCCGAGTGCCAGCGCCGCGAGCGTCCCGGTGCTCTGCTGCAGCGCGATCTCGGCGGCGAGCGGGACGAGCACGACGCCGGCGAGGCCGCCCAATCCCAGCGCGAGCACGAATGCGAGCGCCGCGAGCAGCGCGATGCTGTTCGCGTAGCCGACGGGATCGGCGAGCTGGCCGATGTCGGTGCGCAGCGGCGCACGCCCCGCCCAGTCGGGCGCGAGTCGAAGGACGAGATTCCAGCCGGCGACGGCAGTCGCGCCGGCCGCGACGCCGCCCGCGAGCCAGGCAGCCGGCACGCGCCGGCCCGCGAGCACGACGACGGCAGCGACTGCCAGATACAGGGCCGTTCGCTGCGCTTCGGTCGGCGCGAGAGGCGGTGAGTCCGACCAGAGCCACGACACTGCCGTCCAGGCGGTGAGGAGCCCGAGGCCCACGAGCAGCGCAACGGAGAGCCGGCCCGGCCGCGAGCCGCGAGCGAGCACGACGACGAGCAGCGCCGCCGCCGCGCCGCCCACGAGCGCGCGATCGAACGACACCGGCCGGAAGCCGCCGCCGTCGAACGCGAGCCCCGCCGTGAGCACGAATGCCGCCGCGGCTCCCACCCACCCCCCGAGCCTCGTCATCACCCGATTATCCTGGCCGCGATGCAACTCGTGATCGTTCGCCACGCCGAGGCCGCGCAGGGATCCCCCGACGAGCTTCGTCCGCTCACGCCTACGGGCCGTCAGCAGGCGCGGTCGCTCGGCCTCCGGCTGCGCGAGCGCGGCATCGAGCCGGACGCCGTCGTGTCGAGCCCGCTTCTGCGTGCCCGAGAGACGGCGGCGGCGCTCGGCCTCGGCGACCCCGAGGTCGACGAGCGGCTCGCGCCCGGGGCTTCGCCTGCGGACATTCGCGACACCGCGCTGAGCCGCGGCGAGACGGTGGTCGTCGTCGGCCACCAGCCCGACTGCGGCCAAGCAGCGGCCGCCCTCACGGGCGGGCCCGAGCCGGCGTTCCCGCCCTGCGGGCACGTCCTGCTCGAGCTGGGCGCCGAGTGAGCGCGATCGTCGTCCGTGGCCTGCGGAAGTCGTACGGGGAGCTCGAGGCGGTGCGCGGCCTCGACTTCGAGATCGAGGAGGGCGAGGTCTTCGGCCTGCTCGGACCGAACGGCGCGGGCAAGACGACGACGGTCGAGATCCTGGAGGGCTACCGCAAGCGCGACGCAGGCGACGTCTCCGTCCTCGGCCACGATCCGGAGCGGCCGGGACGCGAGTTCCGTGAGCGCATCGGCGTCGTGCTGCAGCAGTCACAGCTCTGGCAGAACATCACCGTGCGCGAGATGCACACGATGTTCGCGGGCTACTACGAGCACCCGCGCGCCGTCGACGAGGTGATCGAGCTCGTCGGGCTCGAGTCGAAGCGCGAGGCGCGGGTGAAGACATTGTCGGGCGGACAGAAGCGCCGCCTCGACCTCGGCCTCGCACTCGTCGGCGATCCCGATCTCGTGTTCCTCGACGAGCCGACGACCGGATTCGATCCGGCCGCACGCCGCGCGGCCTGGGAGATGATCCGCTCGCTGCGCACTCTCGGCAAGACGGTGCTGCTCACGACGCACTACCTCGACGAGGCAGAGCAACTGGCGGACCGCGTCGCCGTGATGCGCGAAGGCGTGATCGTCCGAATCGGCACGCCGCGCGAGCTGACGACGACCGACCTCGAGGTGGAGGTTCGCTTCCGGCGCGGCGGCGAAGACGTCGTCATCACCACGACGGAGCCGACGCGCGTGTTGTACGAGCTGACCTCGGAGGCGGTCGCGCGCGGTGAGGAGCTGGAGCGGATCGAGGTACGCCGCCCGACGCTCGAAGACGTCTACCTGACGCTCACCGGAGACGATACGGAATGAGCCTGCGTCTTTTCACACACCAACTGCGTTCCGAGCAGCTCCTCTTCTGGCGCAGCAAAGAGGCGGCGCTCTTCATCTTCCTCTTTCCGCTGCTGCTCTTCGTGCTGCTCGGGTCCGTCTACACCGGCAAGATCTACGGAGTACCCGCTCCGCAGGCGCTGCTCAGCGGCCTGATCGGTTACGGCTGCGCGAACACGGCGTTCGCCGGGCTCGCGATCACGCTCGTGTTGCGCCGTGAGCAAGCGATCCTGAAGCGCCTCCGCGCAACGCCATTGCCCGCGTCGACGTACGTCGCGGCCATGCTCGTGTCGACGCTGCTCGTGTTCGCGCTCCAGACCGCGGCGCTCTTCTGCCTCGGCCGAGTCCTCTACGGCACGCCGTTCCCGACCGCGATCGGCTCGCTGATCCTGGCGGTGATCGTCGGCTCTGCAGCGTTCGCCGCGCTCGGCGTGGCGACGGCATCTCTCATCCGCTCGGGCGAGGGGTCGTCCGCCGTCGTCAACTTCATCCTCCTGCCGATGGCGTTTCTCACCGGATCGTTCGGACCGACGCGGCACTACCCATCGTTTCTGCGCGCGATCGGCGACGTGCTCCCGTTGAAGTACTTCGTCGACCTGGTGAACGCGATCTTTCTCAAGGGTCACGCGATCTGGACGAAGCCGCTTGCCTTGGCCATTCTGGCGGCGTGGGGCCTCGGAGGCCTGCTCGTTGCGGTGTTCAAGTTCCGCTGGGAGCCCCGCGAAGGTTAGATTCCGCAGCCCCAGGTAGGACCTGGGAGATGGAGCTCATCATGGATCCCGCAATCGCATTCCGCGTTCAGCCGCACGAACGGCCCTCCCTCGAG
>JAOPYX010000171.1 GCA_025964535.1 Actinomycetes bacterium
GATCGGCGGCTTCCAGGCGCGCTCGTGGTCGAGGCCGAGGATCGACTGCACCTCGCTCAGCATCGTCTTCGCCGCGGGATGATCCATCTTGTTGATCGCGATCACGTCGGGGATCTCCATGATCCCCGCCTTAAACGCCTGCACCGAGTCACCCGAGCCGGGCATCAGCACGAGCAGCACGGTGTCGGCGATGCCGATCACCTCGACCTCGCTCTGGCCCGTCCCGACGGTCTCGAGGAAGACGAGATCCTTGCCCGCGGCGTCGAGAACGAGCAGGGCTTGCAATGTCGCCTCGGCCAGCCCGCCGAGGTGGCCCCGCGTGCCCATCGAGCGGATGAAGACGCCGGGGTCGAGGAAGTGATCCGTGAGGCGGATGCGGTCGCCGAGCAGGGCGCCGTGCGTGAACGGGCTCGACGGGTCGACCGAGACGACGCCGACCGTCGTCTCGCGCTCACGCACGAGCCGGATCAGCGCCGAGACGAGGCTCGACTTGCCGACGCCCGGGGGACCCGTGAGGCCGACCGCGTACGCGTTTCCGGTGTCGGGATACAGATCGGCGACGATGTCGTAGGCAAGCGGGTCGCCGTTCTCGACAAGCGTGATCGCCCGGGCGAGCGCGCGCCGATCGCCGGTGCGAACACCGGCGGCGAGGGTCTCACGGGTCCAGTCGCGGCGGCCGGCCACAGCGGGCCACTCTAGTACCTGGCAGGCCCAGCCTCGACGGGCACCGCATGCGCCTCGCGCACGATCCCGTAGGCCGCCACCGCGCCGACCGCGAACGAGACGGCGCCTCCCGCCCAGACCCACCGCGACCCGATGACGCCCATCAGCGCGCCGGCGATCACGGTGCCGGCGCCGTTCAACGCATAGGTCGCGCTCATGACGAGCGTCAGCGCGCGCCCGCGCATATTGTCGGCCGCGCCGCGCTGCACGAGCAGCGCGTTGCAGACGATCGCGGCGCCGTCGCCGATGCCCCCGACGAGGCAGCACGCTGCCGCCACCCAGATGTTCGGTGCTGCGGCCCCGGCGCCGAAGCCGACGGCCATGACGAGGAGCGCAGCCGGATACGCACGCCTCGTCCCGATCCGGTCGATGACGAAGCTGCTCCACCAGCTGCCGAGCACCAGGCCTGTGCCAATCCCTCCGTAGAGCAGGCCGTAGCCGAAGTCGCCTGCGTGCAATGTGTTCTTCGCCAGGAACACCTCGGTCAGGCTGATGGCTCCGATCCCGAGCGACGCGATCCCCCAGGCAGCAAGCACGGCGAGCAGCGCGCGCGTGCGCAGCACGGCGACGAAGCCATCGGCGAGATCACGCCAGTGCCCGCGCGTCAGCGCCGTCTTGCTCTGCAGCAGCCGCTTCGGGATGCGCGCAACGAGCAACGCCGAAATGAGGAACGAGACGGCGTTGATCCAGTAGGCGGTGTGCGGTCCCGCCGCGGCGGTGAGGATGCCGCCGAGCACCGGGCCGATCGCCCAGCTGACGTTCTCGACCGTCTGGAGCAGCGCGTTCGCTTCGGGCAGCTCCTCCTCCGACACGAGATTCGGGACGCCCGCGTAGACGGCCGGGCGGAAGAATCCCGTCGCGAGGCCGGCAACGAGCGCGAGGCCAACGATCCCGGCGGCGCTCGACGTGAACGGCAATGCACAGAAGACGGCCGCGCGAAGGAGGTCTGCGACGACCATCAGCGACCGTCGCTCGAGCCGGTCGAGCAGCGGCCCGAGCGTCAGGCCGACGACGATCGTCGGGAGGAACTCGACGATCAGCACGGCGCCGACCCAGAGCCCGGAGTTCGTGCGGTCCTTGACGTCGATCGCGAGTGCGATCGCGGCCAGCAGCGTGCCGACGCTCGAGCCGAGCGTCGATAGGAAAAGAAGACGGAAGCCGGCGACCCTCAACGGCGCCAGCTGCCTCGCGGAAAGACGGCGCGGCACTGCTGCCGCACGTTAACAGGGTTAACCGGTCAAGACGAGACGCCCGAGAGGACGTGTCCGAGCGCGGCGGCGAAGACGGCGTTCTCTTCAGCCGTGCCGACCGAGACGCGGATGGCGCCGGGCGCACCGAAGCCGCCGCAGGGCCGGACGATCACTCCCTGCCGGAGCAGTTGCTCGAAGATCTCGCGCCCGTCGCCCACTTCCGCGAAGAGGAAGTTGCCGAGCGCCGGGCCTGCCGGCTCGAGCCCGTGCTCCCGGAAGATGGCACCGAGCTGCTCGCGCCCGACGGCGTTCGCGGCACGACGCCTCGCGATCTCCGCGTCGTCGCCGATGCTCGCGAGCGCGGCCACCTGAGCGGTCGACGTGACGTCGAACGCGCGGCGCACCTTGCTCGTCGCCGTGACGACGTCGGCCGGCGCGATGCCGTAGCCGACGCGCAGCCCGGCAAGACCATAGATCTTCGAGAACGTCCGCAAGACGACGACACGCCGGCCGGCCTTGAAATGCTCCTCGATCCCGTCCGCGTAGTCCGGGTCGTCGATGTACTCGAAGTACGCCTGGTCGAGCACGACGAGGACGTGGTCCGGCACCTGCTCGAAGAAGCGGTCGAGCTCGGCGCGGCCGTTGCCCGTCCCGGTGGGATTGTTCGGGTGGCAGACATAGACGAGCTTCGTGCGCGGCCCGATCGCGGCGAGCAGCCCGTCGAGGTCGTAGGCGTCGGACCGAAGCGGGACCTTCGTCGACTCCGCCCCGAGCTTTGCCGCGGCGAGCACGTAGCTCGGGAACGACGGCCAGCCGCAGACGATGTCGTCGCCCGGGTCGAGCGCCGCCTGCGAGAGCAGGTCGATCACGCCGTCGGCGCCGCCCGCGACGACCACTTCCTCGTGCGCGACACCGTGCCGCTCGGCGAGCGCGGCGCGAAGCGCGTAGACGCCGCCGTCCGGGTAGCGGTTGAGCTCGCGCGACGCGCGCGCGATCGCCTCGAGCGCAGCCGGAAACGGCGCGAACGGGCCTTCGTTCGACGCGAGCTTGACGACGCGGTCGAGCCCGAGCTCGCGCTGGACTTCCTCGACCGGCTTCCCCGGCTCGTAGGGGACGAGGTCGGCGATCGAGCGGCGGAAGAGCCCTCCTGTGACTTGGCCTTCCGTCACGTAGCTGCGGTCACCCGCTGACGCTGCCGCGCTTCTTGCGCCAGAAGAACAGCACGCCGCCGATGGCCGCGAGCGCGCCCGCGGCGACGCCGCCGGTACGCGGGCCGGGTACGGCGCCCTGCGCCTTCTTCTTCGCGGCCCGCTTGCCGAGCTTGAGAACGGTCCAGCCGACGACGGCGTTGCGCTTGTTGACGATGCCCATCTGACCTCCCTTTGTCCCTCGCACGCTACCCCATGCGGGGCACCGTCAAAACGAACGAGCCGCCCTGCATGAGGGCGGCTCGCTGGAGAAGATCACCTCCGGGGCCCGCGGGCGGCATGGCCCCGGAGGAAAGGACGAGGGCACGTCCTGCCATCTGAGATTCCGGAGGCGGGCAAAACTTGCGCCCCCGGCGGAGATCTTTTTTAGAGGCTTGATGTGGATTAGACGTGCGTGCGGGGATGGGCCAGACCAAGCGATTCGTCCGGATCCGGCGCAGGGCATAGTGGTTCTACGTTCAAGCCGGATCCGGACGAGGCGCGCAGCGTCTGGCACACCCGCCGTGCGTGCGTCTGATCCACATCAAGCCTCTAGGCCGGAGCCTTGGCGCGCGGCTTGCGATTCGGAACGTGGATCGCGCGGCCGAGCGCAACGAGCCCCGCCTCCTTGATCGCCTCGGACAGCGTCGGGTGGGGCGCCATGCCGTCGGCCACCGTCTCCACCGTCGCCTCCGCGTCGATCGCGACCACGCCGACCTCGATCAGGTCGGTCACGTGCGGCCCGACCATCACGAGCCCGAGCAGCTCGCCGTAGCGCGTCT
>JAOPYX010000339.1 GCA_025964535.1 Actinomycetes bacterium
GTGCCGGCTCCGCGATGCTGCAGCTTCGCCCACGCGCACGTGACGTGCTGCTCGGCGCGATGGCGGTCGCAATCGTCGCGGCGACGGCGACGGTCGCGCTCGCGCCGGTCGACGTCCACGTACTGGCGGCGACGCCGATCGGACGGCCGCCGGCGAACGGGGCCCTCGGAGGCCACGCGGTCATCTGGGCGATCGTGCTGAACTCGCTCGGCACGCTCTTCCTGGTCGGAGGCTCGCTGGCGTCGATCGTCCGGCGGCGGAACGTACGCGCGAATCTCTGGATCGGCGGCGGCGCGCTCGTCGTCGCACTCGCGACGGGGCTCTCGCGGGGCGGCGACTACTCGTTCGTCTATCTCGGCCAGCTCGTCGGGATCGTGCTGATGTTCGCCGGCTTCACGCTGCCTGCCCGACCGGCGCGCGCGACCGCCCCACGAGCGGCTGTGAGACCGGCGGCGCGCTGAGCTAGACGGAGACCGGCGGGGTCAGCGCCGGCGGGATCGCCGGCGGAGCCTCGACGAGGCGCGGAACCGACGGCTCCGGCGGCGCGCTGAGCGGCGGCGGCGGCGAAACCGGGACGACCGGCGGAGCGAACGTGCCCGCCACCTGGAGCTGGTAGAGCGTCACCTGCGCCTGGAGCGCGAGCCCCTCGGCGCGCCGGACACCCACCGTGTAGCCGAGATACCCGCCCGCGGCGGCTCCGACGAGCAGCAGGGCATAGCCGAGATACTGAGGCACGAGCACGCGGTCGGGGGCGACGAGCGGCGCCGAACCGAGCATCGAGCCGAGCAGTG
The DNA here is from genome assembly GCA_025964535.1 of Actinomycetes bacterium. Taxonomy (GTDB): domain Bacteria; phylum Actinomycetota; class Thermoleophilia; order Gaiellales; family Gaiellaceae; genus Palsa-739. Next base: position 792 of record JAOPYX010000339.1, read on the forward strand.
CACAACCGATCGTCCAGCGCGTGATCCGCGACGCCGCCTTTCGCTGAAGGTGGTCGGCGTACCGCTCGACGATGCTCGAATCCGGCTGGTTCATAGCCCCGCGTCTCTCATCGGCGGCGAACGCGAGAGCCTTGAGGACCTACCGCCGACGTTGGAGCTCGATTAGAGAACTCTCACAGACGTCTCACCTGGCTCCTAAGAACGCGGATGACGATTACCCCAGCCCAGCTACGAACAACAGGAGCACAGACACGTGAATCAGAAGATGATCCTCCGTCGCGGAGCCCCGGTCGCCGCGGCGCTCGCGCTCGGCGCGGGCGCCGGAGTCGGCGTCTACGCCGGTCTCTCGGGCGGCGGGACGAGCACGGCGCCGACCGTCACGGTCGCCGCCCAACCCGCCGCGTCCACCACGACGGTCTCGAATCTCACGCAGCTGTACAAGGACGTCACGCCCGGTGTCGTCGACATCACGGTGACCTCGGCGTCGAGCGGAAACGCGCCCGGTGGCTTCGGCCCGCAGGGCGGCACGAGCCAGGCCGAGGGCTCCGGCTTCGTCTTCGACACGAGCGGTCACATCGTCACGAACCAGCACGTCGTCGCCGGCGCAACCGCAATCACCGTCCGCTTCCCCGACGGGACGACGGCAAAGGGGACGCTCGTCGGCTCGGATCCCTCCACCGACATCGCCGTGATCAAGGTCGACGTCGCCGCGAGCGAGCTGCATCCGCTCTCTCTCGGCTCCTCGAAGAACGTGCAGCCGGGTCAGGACGTCGTCGCGATCGGTAGCCCCTTCGGGCTTGCCGACAGCATGACCTCCGGCATCGTCAGCGCGGTCGGCCGGACGATTCAGGCGCCGAACGGCTACTCGATCGCCAACTCGATCCAGACCGACGCGCCGATCAACCATGGCAACTCGGGCGGCCCGCTGCTCGACCTGAACGGCAACGTCCTCGGCGTCAACGCTCAGATCGAGAGCGGCGGCGGCGGCAGTGACGGCGTCGGCTTCGCCATCCCGATCGACTCGGTCAAGAGTGTCGTCAACACGCTCGTCGCAGGCGGCAAGGTCGAGCACGCATACATCGGCATCCACGTCGGCGATGCACCGAACGGAGCCGGTGCGCAGGTCAGCTCCGTGTCCGCCGGCACCCCCGCCGCCAAGGCGGGCCTTCAGGCGGGTGACGTGATCACCGCGCTCGACGGCAACCCGATCACGAAGGCCGACGACCTGACGGCCGGCGTCACGGCCCACGCGCCGAACGACAAGGTGACCCTCACCATCACGCGCAACGGCAAGACGCAGCAGATCGACGTAACGCTTGGGGTCCGTCCCTCCTAGTTGGGCCCCATCAGGTGCCCCCGCCGGTTTCTCTCCCCTGACCCGCCGGCGGGGGCGCCCACTTCGCGTGATGCTCGCGCGCCCAGTCCTCGCGGACGGTGCCCAGCGTCATCCCCCGCAGCGCGTGCCGCGTCGCAGGATGGAGCACGGCCAGATAGAGATGCCCGACGAGCAGCACCGTCGCGACGAGGGTGATTCCGTCGTGCAGGACGACGGTGCTCGCAAAGCGGAACCGCGTGTCACGCTCGCCGAAGAAGAGCAGCGTTCCCGACACTGCGAAGAGCACGAGGAACGCCGCGTTGAGCACGGCGTTGATCTTCTGGCCGGCGTTGAACCGTCCCTGCGGCGCGGGATACAGCCGCCGCAGCCAGCGCCGGTCGTCAGCGTCGAACGAGTCGAGCTCGCGCGCGGTCCGGAGTAGCCCGCGCCGGTCGCCGAGGAGCGCGACGAGCGCAAGCGCGCCGACCCACGCAATTCCCGACCAGAAATGGACGTCCTTCACAACGGGCCGGCGGCCGACGAGGATCGACAGGCTCGGCAGATAGAGGATGAGCCCCGTGCCGAGCAGCACGAAGAAGCCGACCGCGTTCACCCAGTGCACGGCGCGCTCCGTCCGCGAGAAACGCCGGACGTAGCGCATTACGACCGGTAGCCGTTCGACCGTCCGACCCACGCGTCACGGTCGTAGCCGAGCTGTTCCCAGTACCCGTCCTGCGGCTGCTCGACGAGGTTGATGCGATTCAGCCATTTCACGTTCTTGTAGCCGTACATCTCCGGGATCACGAGGCGGAGCGGCGACCCGTGCTCGCGCGGCAGCGGCGCATGATCCATCTCGTAGGCGAGCATGACGTCGTGCAGTAACGCCTGCTTCATCGTGAGTGAGTCTGTGTACGGCTGCTCGGCGGACACGAATTCGAGGCCGCCCGCCCGGGGCAGCGGACGTGCCTGCGCGAAGAGGTCGGTGAGGCGCACGCCCGCCCAGTGCACGTTGTCGACCGTCCAGCCCGTGACGCAATGGAACGTCGAGGTCTGACGCGCGCGCGGGAGCGCGCGCAGGTCGGCCATGCTCAGCGAGAGCGGCTTCTCGACGAGGCCGCCGATCTCGAGCCGCCACGTGGCCGGGTCGAAGCTCGGCATCGTGCTCGCGACCGTGTAGATCCGCCAGCCGCCGTGGGGCACGAACGGGATGCTCGACGTCGCAGCCGAGAGGTGACTCCAGAGACCCTTGCCCCAGGCGAGCGACGAGATCCCGCCCGCGACCGTCACGAGGAAGAGCCCGCGGCCGTACCGCTTCGGCTCAGGCCCAGGCTCGACGCTGTCGCTCATACCCGGTGGTTCGCCGCCGAGGCGGCATCGGTTTGCACCCGTTCATCGTGCCTGAGCCGACTCAGGACAGCAGCCGCTCTCTAGGATCGGGCAATGGAAGCGGCTTCGGCTTCGACGCTGTCACCACGGGCCGCGCGATTCGCACTCATCGCGACGATCCTTGGCTCGTCGATCGCGTTCATCGACATGACGGTGGTGAACGTCGCGCTACCGGCGATCCAGCACGACCTCGGCGGCGGGCTCGCGGCACAGCAATGGGTCGTTGACGCCTACCTCCTGACCCTCGGCTCGCTGATCCTCGTGGGCGGCTCCCTCGGTGACATCTTCGGCGAGGTGCGCATGTTCACGCTCGGCGTCGGCCTCTTCGGGCTCGCCTCGGCGCTCTGCGCGGCGGCGCCTGACTCGACGACGCTGATCGTCTTCCGCGGGATCCAGGGAGTTGCGGGTGCGCTGCTCACGCCGGCTTCCCTTGCGGTGATCACGTCGACGTTCTCCGGTGACGAGCGTGGTGCCGCCATCGGCACGTGGACCGCGTGGAGCGGTATCTCGACCGTGATCGGGCCGTTGCTCGGCGGCTGGCTCATCGGCTTCACCAGCTGGCGCGTCATCTTCCTGCTGAACGTGCCGATCGCGCTCGCCACCATCGTGCTCGTGCGCACGCAACTGCCGCGGGGAATCCGCGAGCGCAAGGCCGTGCGCGTCGACTTCGCGGGCGCGGCGCTCTGCGTTGCCGGCCTCGGCGCGCTCGTGTTCGGATTCATCGAGCAGCCGCGGCTCGGCTGGGGCGATCCCGCCGTGCTCGGGACGATCCTCGGCGGCGCAGCCTGTCTCGTCGCGTTCGTCGTCTACGAGTCACGCACTGCGATGCCGATGCTGCCGCTGCGTCTCTTTCGCAGCCGCAACTTCGCGGTGACGAACATCGAGACGCTCGCTGTCTACGGCGGGTTGTCGGCCTGGGGGTTCTTCCTCACGCTCTTTCTCCAGCAGATTGCCGGCTATTCGCCCTTCCGAGCCGGGCTCGCGACCGTGCCGCTCACGATCGGGCTGTTCCTGCTCTCACGCTACGTCGGCCGGCTGTCGATGCGCTTCGGCCCGCGGTTGTTCATGGCGGCAGGCCCGTTGCTCGGCGCCGTGTCGCTGGTCGCGCTCGTGCGCCTGCCGACGCATCTGAACTACTGGGTCGACCTGTTTCCGCCCCTCGTCGGCTTCGCCGTCGCGCTCGCGCTGACGGTCGCCCCGTTGACGACGACCGTGCTGAGCGACGCCGGCCCCGGCGACGCGGGCATCGCGTCGGGGATCAACAACGCGGTCGCCCGCGTCGCCGGCCTCGTCGCAATCGCGGTGATCGGTGTCGCGGCCGCCGGGAGCACCGACCATCTGTCGGTGCAGGGGTTCCATCGCGCGATGCTGATCGTCGCGGTGCTGCTCGGTGCCGGCGGCGTCATCGGCGCGATCGGCATCCGCAACCCGGACTAACGCCCGTTCGTGGAGAAGTGCTGGTAGTCGGGGGACGGCGACCAGCGTCCTCCCCACCCCCAGCCGACGAGCGCGAACGCCCGTACGAGCGGGCCGCCTGTCACTGCCATTCCCGGGCGGACATTCGTGCGGTCGGCGAATGCCGCCGCGTTCAGCGGCGTCACGTGACCGTTCTGGATGTAGGGGTTTTCGACCGCGTTGACGTCGATTGCCTCGCCGTAGGCGTGCATCGACCAGTGCTTCGGACCGGGAGCAACCGCCGCACGGCAGTTGAACGACGACGTGTTGTCCGCAGCGGTCGAGCGTGAGTCGCTGCCGTGGTAGACGTCGATCGGCAGGATCGAGCGGATCGGGAAGCGTTCGCCGTAGAGCCGCCGGAAGATCGCCGTCACCTGACCGGTCACGCGCTCGTTCACGATGATCGTCCCGACGTGTGCATTGCCGTCGAAGCCGACGTAGCCGAGGCGGATACGACGGAGCTGCGATGGCGCGACCGGACAGCCGGGCCGCCACGACCAGGGGAGATCCGCCTTCGTCACGTGCTCGACCTTCGCCACGAACGGAGGCAAGGTGGCCACCGGGACCGCAACCATAGGGCGGTGAGGGTACTCGCCATCGCCGTGAGCTGGGCCGCTGCGCTGGCGGCGCCGTGCCCCGGCGCGGTCGACCAGTTGGTGGGCACGCAGTCGGCCACGCAGCTCGTCACCGTCACCGCGAGCGCGTACGGCGCGACCACCGCGTCGCTCGAGCTCTGGCAGCGGCGCGGAGGGTGCTGGCAGCACGTCGCAGGACCGTGGCGTGCGTGGCTCGGACACACAGGGCTCTCGACGCACAAGCGCGAGGGCGACGGCGCGACGCCCACCGGCACCTATCGCATCGGCGACACCGACTACGGCATCGCGGCGGACCCCGGCGTGCAGGGCGTCTACCACCGTCTCGCGTGCGGCGACTGGTGGGACGAGGACGTGCGCTCACCGACGTACAACACGTTCCAGCACGTGGCGTGCGGGACCCGGACGCCGTTCGGCGGCGACAGTGAGGCGCTCTGGCGCATCGCACCGCAGTACCGGTACTTCGCCGTCATCGAGTACAACGCGGCGCCCGTCGCAAGGGGCCGGGGATCGGCGATCTTCCTGCACGTCAGCGCCGGCCGCCCGACGGCCGGTTGCGTGAGCCTGCCGGAGGCGCAACTCGTGCGTCTGCTGCGCTGGTTGCGTCCCTCCGCACGCCCGCTCGTTCACCTAGGCATCTCCTAGGTAAGCTCCCGCCATGGCCAAGAAGACCTACACCGCCCGCGAGGCGGCGCAGGCGCTCGGGATCAGTCTCGACACGCTCCGGCGATGGGATAGTGACGGGCGCATCCGCACGACACGCGACGCGGCCAATCGACGCGTGGTCAGCGCCAAGGAGATCGAGCGTGTGCGCGGCGGCGACGGTGTTGCCCAGCACATGAGC
>JAOPYX010000342.1 GCA_025964535.1 Actinomycetes bacterium
CGAAGGGCGGCGTCGTCGTGCGTGCGTTTCGGCCGGAGGCGCAGGCGGTGCGCGTGCAGCAGGCCGGCGGCGGTGCGGTCGAGGCCGAGCTGAAGGATCCGGCGGGGCTCTGGGAGGCGCTGCTGCCCCAGGCGACGCTGCCCCTCGTCTACGAGCTCGAGGTCGAGTATCCGGACGGCAGTAGCTTCACCCTTCGCGATCCGTACGCATTCCTGCCGACGCTCGGCGATCTCGATATCCATCTCGCGATGGAGGGACGTCACGAGGAGCTGTACGAGAAGCTCGGTGCGCACGTGCGCGATATCGACGGCGTGCTCGGCACGTCGTTCGCGGTCTGGGCGCCGAACGCGCGCTCGGTCGCGGTCGTCGGCGACTTCAACTCGTGGGACGGCCGACTGAACCCGATGCGCTCGCTCGGGTCATCCGGCATCTGGGAGCTGTTCGTTCCCGGCGTCGGCGAGGGCGCGAAGTACAAGTACGAGATCCGCACGCAGGAGGGTCGCCTGCGCATCAAGGCCGACCCGCTTGCGTTCCACACCGAGGTTCCGCCGGGCACGGCATCGGTGGTCTGGCGCTCGAAGCACGAATGGGCCGACGAACAGTGGCTCGCCGCGCGCTCGAAGAGCGACCCGCTGCGCGCGCCGATCTCGATCTACGAGGTGCATCTCGGTTCGTGGCGACGGAATGCGCTCGAGGACAACCGGCCGCTCACGTACCTCGAGCTCGCCGACGAGCTCGGCGACTACGTGGAGGATCTCGGCTTCACGCACGTCGAGCTGATGCCGGTGATGGAACATCCCTTCTCCGGCTCGTGGGGCTATCAGGTCACGGGCTACTACGCGCCGACCTCGCGCTTCGGCACGCCTGACGACTTCCGCACGTTCGTCGATCGGCTGCACGCGCGCGGCATCGGCGTGATCCTCGACTGGGTGCCGGCGCACTTCCCGCGCGATGACTGGGCGCTCGCCCTCTTCGACGGCACGCACCTGTACGAGCACGCGGACCCGCGCCGCGGCGCACATCCCGACTGGGGAACGCTCGTCTTCAACTTCGGCCGCAGCGAGGTGAAGAACTTCCTGCTCTCGAACGCGCTGTACTGGGTCGACGAGCATCACGCCGACGGCATCCGCGTCGACGCGGTCGCCTCGATGCTCTATCTCGACTACTCGCGCCAGCCCGGCGAGTGGGTGCCGAACGAGTTCGGCGGCCGAGAGGATCTCGACGCGGTCGAGTTCCTGAAGGAGACGAACGTCGCGTTGTACGCGCGCGAACCGGGCGTCATCTCGGCGGCCGAGGAGTCGACGGCGTGGCCGGGCGTGTCGAAGCCCACATACGTCGGCGGGCTCGGCTTCGGCTTCAAGTGGAACATGGGCTGGATGCACGACACGCTGACGTACTTCCAGAAGGATCCGGTCTACCGTCGCTTTCACCACCACACGCTGACGTTCTCGCTCATGTACGCGTTCAGCGAGAACTTCATCCTGCCGCTGTCGCACGACGAGGTCGTGCACGGGAAGCGCTCGCTGCTGGACAAGATGCCCGGCGACCGCTGGCAGAAGTTCGCCAACCTCCGCTCGCTCTATGCCTACATGTGGGCGCACCCCGGGAAGAAGCTGCTCTTCATGGGCTGCGAGCTCGGTGAGTGGGAGGAGTGGAACCACGACGGCTCGCTGCACTGGAACCTGCTCGAGTACGCCGACCATCAGGGCGTCCAATCGCTCGTGCGCGACCTCAACCACACCTATCGCGCCACGCCGGCGCTGTGGGAGGCGGACTTCGATCCCGCCGGCTTCCGCTGGCTCGAAGCCAACGACGCGGCGAACAACATCGTCGCGTTCGCGCGGATCGGCGACTCGGCCGACAAGCCGCTCGTGTGCGTGCTGAACCTCTCGCCGGTGCCGCGGTACGAGTATCGCGTCGGCATGCCGGTCTGCTGCCGCTGGCGCGAAGTGTTGAACACGGATGCGACGCACTACGGTGGTTCGGACGTCGGCAACCTCGGTGGGGTCGAAGCCGAGGCGGTGCCGTGGCACGACCAGCCCTTCTCCGCGCTCGTCACGCTGCCGCCGCTCGGCGTGGTCTGGTTCGTCCCCGAGTAGACAGGCGGATATCGTGCGTGGCGTGTTCACGACGCGCCCCGAGCTCCGCGGCACCTTCGGGATGGTCGCCTCGACGCACTGGCTCGCCTCGGCCGCGGGAATGGCCGTCCTCGAGCAGGGCGGCAACGCTTTCGACGCAGCGGTCGCGACCGGCTTCACGCTGCAGGTCGTCGAGCCGCACCTGAACGGCCCCGGCGGCGACCTGCCGGCGTTGCTCTGGCCTGCAGGCGGCGCGCCGGTAGTCCTCTGTGCCCAGGGGCCGGCGCCGCGCGCGGCGACGATCGAGCGCTACCGCGACGAGCTCGGCCTGTCGCTCGTGCCGGGGACGGGCCCGCTCTCGGCCGTCGTGCCCGGTGCGTTCGGCGGCTGGCTCGCGATGCTGCGCGACCACGGGACGCTGCGCCTGCGCGACGTGCTCCGGTTCGCGATCGGCTACGCCGACGAGGGATATCCGGTGATTCCCGCGATCACCCGCGCGATCGGGAACGTCGACTCGCTCTTCCGGGCGGAGTGGACGAGCTCGGCCGAGGTCTACCTCCCGGCGCCGCAGCCCGGCAGCCTGCACCGGAACGAGCGCCTGGCCGCAACGTACCGCCGGATTGTCGACGAGGCGGAGGCGCGCTCGTCCGACCGCGAAGGGCAGATCGCTGCCGCACACGACGCCTGGTATCGCGGCTTCGTGGCGGACGCCTTCCTCGCGTTCCAGGAGCTCGAGTGGATGGACAGCTCCGGCGAGCGCCATCGTGGCCTGCTCGCGGCGGAGGACCTGAGCGACTGGGCGCCTTCGTACGAGCAGCCGCTCTCGGTCGACTACAACGGCGTCACGGTGATCAAGGCCGGCCCGTGGAGCCAGGCGCCCGTGTTCCTCCAGCAGTTGCGCCTCCTCGAGGGCTTCGACCTCGAGGGCATGGGCCACGCGAGCGCGGCCTATGTCCACACGATCACCGAGTGCGCGAAGCTCGCCTTCGCCGATCGTGAGGCCTGGTACGGCGATCCCGCCTTCTACGACGTGCCGATCGAGACGCTGCTGTCGCGGGAGTACGCGGACGAGCGGCGCGCGCTCGTCGGCGACGAGTCGGCGGTTGAGCTCCGCCCAGGTGCGCCCGCTGGGCGTGAGCCGCAACTCGCGGCGCCTGTGGGCGACGCGCCGCTCGCACCCGGAGTCGGCGAGCCGACTCGTGGCGACACCGTGCACGTCGACGTCGTCGACCGGTGGGGGAACATGGTCGCGGCGACGCCGAGCGGCGGTTGGCTCTGGGGCGCGCCGGTGATTCCCGAGCTCGGGTTCTGTCTCGGCACCCGCGCGCAGATGTTCTGGCTCGAGGAAGGGCTTCCCAATTCGCTCGAGCCGGGGAAGCGCCCGCGCACGACGCTCTCGCCGACGCTCGTCGGCCGTGGCGGCGATCCGTATCTCGCACTCGGCACGCCGGGCGGCGACCAGCAGGATCAGTGGACGCTGCAGGTGCTGCTCGGCCACCTGCATTTCGGGCTCGACCTCCAGGCGTCGATCGACGCGCCGAGCCACCACACCGAGGCATTCCCGAGCTCGTTCTACCCGCGCGAGACCCGAGTGCGACACGTCGCCGTCGAGGAGCGGGCCGGCGACGAGACGATCGACGGGCTGCGGAACCGCGGGCACGACGTCGAAGTCTCCGACGCGTGGTCGCTCGGCCGTGTGAGCGCGGTCGGCCGTGAGCGCGACGGACGGCTCAAGGCGGCCGCGAATCCGCGCGGGATGCAGGGTTACGCGGCCGGACGCTGATGATTGAGCCACCGGAGCCGGGGTAGGTCAACCCTGGTGTCGGCCGGGGGAGAGCAACCGTTGAGGCGGACGTTCGGCGCGGTCCCGGCCGAGGGCGGGGGTGTCGAGCTTCGCGTTTGGGCGCCGAACGTGCGCTCGCTCGCGGCCGACCTCGCCGATGGGCGGCACGACCTCGCGCCTGTCGGCGACGGCGTCTACGAGGCGCGCATTCCGGCTCGCGCCGGCGACGAGTACCTGCTCGTCGTCGACGGCGAGGAGTCCTATCCCGACCCGTGCTCGCGATCGCAGCCCCACGGCATCCGAGGGCCGTCTGCCGTGGTCGACACAGGCGCTTTCTCCTGGACGGACGAGGGCTGGGAGGGCGTCGCACTCGACGATCTCGTCATCTACGAGCTCCACGTCGGGACGTTCACCGACGAGGGAACGTTCGACGCGGTGATCCCGCGCCTGCGCGGGCTTCGCGACCTCGGGGTGACGGCGATCGAGGTGATGCCCGTCGCGACGTTTCCGGGTGAGCGAGGCTGGGGGTACGACGGCCTCTACGTCTACGCGCCGCATCGTGCCTACGGCGGTCCCCGAGGGCTCGCCCGTCTCGTCGACGCCGCACATGCGGAAGGGCTGGCGGTTCTGCTGGACGTCGTCTACAACCATGTCGGCCCCGGCAACGAGGCGCTGCGCGCGTTTGCGCCCTACTTCACGAGCGAGCACGAGACGTTCTGGGGCGACGCCATCGACTACGCGCAGACAGGCGTACGGGAATGGGCGATCCAGAACGCGGAGCTTTGGGTGCGCGACTACCACATCGACGGGCTCCGGCTCGACGCGGTGAACAGCATCTTCGACGACTCGCCACAACATGTCTGCGCCGAGCTCGCAGCGCGCATGCGCGATGCGAGCCCGCGCGCACTCGTCATCTCCGAGACGGCGGTCGACGATTGGCGGCCGATCGACGAGTGGGGCCACGACGCGCAATGGGCCGACCGGACGCACCACGAGCTGCACGTGCTCTTGACGGCCGAACAGGATGGGTATTACGCCGGCTACGGCTCGGTCACCGGGCTCGCCGATTCCCTCCGGGGAAGCGGGCACGATCCGCGCCGCCTCGTCGTGTGCGCGCAGAATCACGACCAGGTCGGCAACCGTGCGACCGGCGACCGGCTACCGCCGGCGTTGTTGAGAGTCGCGGCGGCGGTCACCCTGTTCTCGCCGTGCACGCCGCTCGTCTTCATGGGCGAGGAGTCGTTCGAGCCGAACCCGTTCCAGTACTTCACGGATCACGTCGATCCCGCGATCGCCGAAGCAACGCGAACCGGGCGCAAGCGCGAGTTCGAGGCGTTCGCGTCGTTCTCCGGCGAGGACGTGCCCGACCCACAGGCGGTCGAGACGTTCTTGCGGTCGAAGCTCTCTCAGGGTCAGCCCGATCCGCTGTACCGCGAGCTCCTTGCGCTGCGCCGAGATCTGCCGCGCGAGCTGTGGGTGAGCGCAGACGAGGACGCGAAGGTGTTGCGCATGCGTCGCGGCGGCGTCGAGCTCATCGCGGATTTCCGCGCAAAGCAGGTAGACATCCTTCGTTGATGGATGTCTGGCCCGGCGAACCTTTCCCCCTCGGCCCCACGTGGGACGGCCGAGGGACGAACTTCGCGCTGTTCTCCGAGAACGCCGAGCGCGTCGAGCTGTGCCTGTACGACGCGGAGGACCGCGAGACGCGCGTCGAGGTCACCGACCGAACGGCCTTCAACTGGCATTGCTACATCCCGGGAGTCGGGCCCGGCCAGCACTACGGATATCGCGTGCACGGGGCGTACGATCCCGCGACCGGCCACCGGTTCAACCCGAGCAAGCTCCTGATCGATCCGTACGCCAAGGCGATCGAGGGCGGCATCCAGTGGGACCGCGGCAACGTCCTGCCGTACGTTCCGAGCGGGGACGACGATGCCGACCTCGCGCCCGACGACTCGGACGATGCGGCGGCGATTCCGAAGTGCGTCGTGATCGACCCGTCATTCGACTGGCAGGACGACCGACCGCCGGCCCATCCGTGGTCGGAGACCGTCATCTACGAGACGCACGTGAAGGGCTTCACGAAGCTGCACCCGGCGGTGCGCGACGACCTGCGCGGCACATACGCCGGGCTCGCGTCGGAGCCCGCGCTCGAGTACTTCAAGCAGCTCGGCATCACGGCGGTGGAGGTGCTGCCGATCCACCACATCGCCGACGAGAGCTTTCTGCACGAGAGAGGGCTGACGAACTACTGGGGCTACTCCTCCATCGGCTACCTGACGCCGCACGCGCTGTACGCCGCCACGGGCACGCACGGACAGCAGGTGCGCGAGTTCAAGGGCATGGTCAAGGCGCTGCATGCCGCAGGCATCGAGGTCATTCTCGACGTAGTCTACAACCACAAGGCCGAAGGCAATCACCTCGGCCCGATGCTCTCGTTCAAGGGGGTCGACAACGCGAGCTACTACCGGCTGATGCCGGACGAGCCGCGCTTCTACATGGACTTCACCGGTACGGGCAACTCGTTGAACCCCGTGCATCCGTCGGTGCTGCGCCTGATCATGGATTCACTGCGCTACTTCGTGATCGAGTGCCACGTCGACGGGTTCCGCTTCGATCTCGCGTCCGCGCTCGCGCGCGAGTTCTACGAGGTCGACCGTCTCTCGGCCTTCTTCGACACGATCCACCAGGACCCGGTGCTCTCGCAGGTGAAGCTCATCGCAGAGCCGTGGGACGTCGGGCCGGGCGGTTACCAGGTCGGAAACTTCCCGGTGCTCTGGGCCGAGTGGAACGGCATCTACCGCGACACGATGAGGGACTTCTGGCGGGCGCAGGCGAACGTCGCGGATTTCGCGCGCCGCTTCACCGGCTCGAGCGACCTCTACCAGGACGACGGGCGCACGCCATTCGCGTCGATCAACTTCATCACCGCGCACGACGGCTTCACGCTCCGGGATCTCGTGTCGTACAACGAGAAGCACAACGAGGCGAACGGTGAGGGGAACAAGGACGGGACCGACGACAACCGCTCGTGGAATTGCGGCGTCGAAGGGCCGACGGACGATCCTCTCGTGAGTGCGCTGCGCGCGCGACAGCAGCGAAACTTCCTCGCGACGTTGCTGCTCTCGCAGGGCGTGCCGATGATTCTCGGCGGCGACGAGTTCGGCCGCACCCAGGGCGGCAACAACAACGCGTGGTGCCAGGACAACGAGATCTCGTGGTTCGACTGGGCGCGTGCCGACGCCGAGCTGCTGGCGTTCACCGAGCACCTGATCCGGCTGCGCCGGGAGCATCCGGTGTTTCGCCGGTCGGCGTTTCTCACCGGACGCGAGGTCTGTGACTCGGGGCTCCCCGACGTGTGGTGGTTCCGCACCGACGGGCGCCGCATGACGCAGAAGGACTGGCTGCGGGAGGACGCGCGAACGCTCGGCGTGTTCCTCAACGGGCTGGAGATTCCGACGCGCGCGCCGGACGGCGAGCGGATCGTCGACGACTCGTTCCTGCTCCTCTTCAACGCGCATTTCGAGCCGGTGACCTTCACGCTGCCGACGCGACGATTCGGCGCGCGCTGGATCGTCGAGCTCTCGACCGGCGACGGGCTTCCTGAGGGCCCGATCCCCGGTCGCACCGAGGTGGTCGTGCAGGACCGGGCCCTCGTGCTCCTACGCCGCGATTGAGCGACTTCCGCTGCACCTACCGTCTTCAGCTGAACGAGAGCTTCGGCTTTCGCGCCGCGCGTGAGACGGCGTTGCCGTACGTCCAGGAGCTCGGCGCATCGCATCTCTATCTCTCGCCGTCCCTCCAGGCGCGGAAGGGCTCGCTCCACGGCTACGACGTCGTCGACCCGACGCGCGTCTCCGACGAGCTCGGCGGAGAGGAGGAGCTCCGCGCCCTCTGCGACGCTGCGCGAGCAGCAGGGCTCGGCGTGATCCTGGACGTGGTTCCGAACCACATGGCGGTCTCCGAGGAGAACCGCTTCTGGTCCGATCCCGGCCTGCGCGCGAAGTTCTTCGACATCGATCCGAGCTCCGGCCGGCATCGCCGCTTCTTCGACGTCGACGAGCTCGCCGGCGTGCGCGTCGAGGATCCCGAGGTATTCGAGGTCACGCACGCGAAGGTGCTCGAGCTCGTGCACGACGGTCTCGTCGACGGGCTGCGCATCGATCATCCGGACGGTCTGGCGAATCCGCGCGAGTACCTCGAGCGCTTGCGCGCGCGCGGCGTTCCGCACGTCTGGGTGGAGAAGATCCTCGAGCCTGGCGAGCGGCTGCGGAGCTGGCCGGTGGCGGGAACGACGGGCTACGAGTTCGCGAACGACTCGACCGCGCTCTTCGTCGACCCGAGTGGCGAAGAGCCGATGACCGAGATCTACGCCGAGCTGACCGGCGAGCGGCGGACGTTCGCGGAGATCGCACACGAAGCAAAGCTCGAGGTCGCGCGCACGACGTTCGTGCCGGAGTTCGAGCGCCTGCGGGCGCTCGACGACGACCCCCGGCTGGAGGAAGCGGCCGCGGCACTGCACGTGTATCGCACGTACGTGGAGCCCGCGGGCGGGCGCGTCGAGGACGATGACCGGCGCGTGTCCGAGGTGCTGCACGAGGAGCTACGACGCATCGTGCTGCTCGAGGGCGAGCGATCGCCGCGGCGCGACGAGTTCGTCGTGCGGTGGCAGCAGGCCACGGGACCGGTGATGGCGAAGGGTGTCGAGGACACCGCCTTCTACCGCTACTTCCGCCTCACCGCGCTGAACGAGGTGGGCGGCGACCCGGGACGCTTCTCGATCGGCCCCGACGAGCTCCACGCCGCCGCGCTCGAGCGCCTTGCGCGGCATCCACTTCAGCTGCTTGCGTCACAGACGCACGACACGAAGCGTGCCGGTGACGTTCGTGCCCGTATCGGCGCGTTGGCGGGCATGCACGAGCGCTGGGCAGCGCGCGTTCGCCGCTGGCGCGATCTGACGGGCGGCATGGACGATCCGAACGAGGAGTATCTCGTCTGGCAGACGCTCGTAGGCGCCTGGCCGATCGTTCCGCAACGGCTCGAGCTCTATCTCGAGAAGGCGTTGCGGGAGGGCAAGCGGACGACGAACTGGATCGAGCCCAACGAGCGGCACGAGGCTCGTGCGAAAGCCTTCGTTCGCTCCCTCTACGACAACCGCCCGTTCCTCGACGACTTCGAGCCGTTCGTGCAGGACGTGATGCTCGCGGGGGAACACGCCTCGCTCGGCGCGCTGCTCTTGCGGCTGACCTCGCCGGGGTTGCCCGACATCTACCAGGGCGACGCATTCTGGTCGCTGAACCTCGTCGATCCCGACAACCGGCGCGGCGTCGACTGGAGGCGAGCGCGCCGCGCCGCCGAGCAATCCGTGCCTCGCCGCGACACCCTCAAGTTCCACCTCATCCGGCGCGTGCTCCGGCTGCGCGCCGAGCACCCCGAGGCGTTCTCCGGCTCCTACGAGCCGCTCGAGCTCGGTCCCGACCGCGTCGGATTCGTCCGTGGCGGCAGGATCCGCGTCGTCGTCCCGCTCCGGCCCGGCGACTGGATCGAGGTCGCCGGCGATCTCTTGCCGCAGTACCCCCAGGAACTCTCACTTTTACGGTGAACTCCGCATACTGTCGGTCATGACGCACGATCCCTGGCTCTCTCCCGATGCGATGCCCGGGCCGCTGCCGCGGGTCGAAGACCTGCCGATCGCCGAGCAGGGCTATGACCAGGAGGCTGTCCGGCAGGCGTTCGACGGGTTCTATCGGCATGCCGCTCAGCTCGACGCGTCTTTGCGCGCCCTCGAGGCAGTGGAGGTCTTTCGGCGGGACGCCGACGCGCTGCGCAACGACCTGCGCGCGCTGCGCTCGCTCGGTGTCGGCGGCCTGGAGGAGGCGGCGTGGCTGACCGCGCGCACGGAGCCGCAGCGGCTCGGGGTTCCGGCGGCGGTTCTGCGCCTCGCGGCCGAGGCTGCGCTGATCGTTTCCGTCGCGGTGATCGCCGGCGTCGCACATCTCCGGCCCGTCGTCATCGTCGTATTGATGGCGGGCGCGTTCGTCATCGTCGCCCTCTCGGAGTGGCTTGCCGCGCGCGCGCGCTTCGTGCCACCGGCGGTCGCGTTCCTGCCGGCGGTCTCGGACGGCGAGCCCGCGCCGTACGTCGAGGCGCCGGCGCCGCCGGCCTGGGGCGTTGGCGCCGAGCCGGACGAGGACACCGAGCCCGAGTCTTTGACGATCATCATTGCTGCGGACGAATCTGCTGCGGTCGATCCGTGGGAACAGGGTGTCGAGCCCGCCGGCATCGAGAGCGAGCCCGAGCTCGCCGTGCGCGGCGGCTTCTTTCGTCGCCGTCGCCGCTGATCGGTCCAACGTTTTCCGTGTGCAGCACGCGGTAAGCGGAGGCTGTGATCACACCGGAGCAGAACGTTCGCATCACGGTGCGCCCGATCGCCAGCGCGCTGCCGCTCGGCTTCTTCGCGTTCGGGCTCGGCATGCTGCTCCTCGCCGGCGCAGGTAACGGCTGGCTCCCGGTCTCCGAGCAGCACACCGTCGGCCTGCTGCTCGCAGCCTTCGTCGCGCCACTCGAGTTCACCGCCGCGATCGTCGCGTTCCTCGCCCGCGATACGTTCGGCGCGACAGGGCTCGGGCTCTTCAGTACTTCATGGCTCGCGATCGGCCTCGTCGATCTGACGGGGACGCCGGGCGCGCTGACCCGGACGCTCGGCCTCTACGAGTTCGGATTCGCGTTCACCGTCGCCGTGCTCGCGATCGCCGCCATGCTCGGCAAGCCGCTGATCGGGACGATCCTCCTCATCGCCGGAGCGCGTTCGGCGCTCGCCGGCGCGTACGAATGGGGCGCTCCGAAATCGGCGAGCACCGCGGCTGCCTGGTGCGCCCTCGCGATCTTCGCGATCGCCGTGTACGGAGGGCTCGCGTTCTTGCTCGAGGATGTGCGCCAGGAGACGGTGCTGCCGGTGTTCCGCCGCGGCAGCTCGAAGGAGTCGATCGAGGGGACGCTGGAGGACCAGCTGCGCGGCCTCGCGCAAGAGGCGGGGGTTCGGCAGACGCTTTAGACGGCACCAACCGTCTAGCCGCGCAACCTCATAGGCTGCGCACGATGAAGATCTATTTCGCGGGCCCCCTCTTCACGCCGTACGAGCGCGGATACATCGACGAGTGCGCGGCGCGCTTGCGTGCTGACGGCTTCGAGGTCTTCGTCCCGCACGAGCACGAGCTTGCGCAGTCCGACACGACGCCCGACTGGATCTTCGCCAAGGACATGGACGGCCTCGGGCCTGCGAATGCCGTGCTCGCGCTGCTCGACGGCCCGATGGTCGACGACGGCACCGCCTGCGAGATCGGGATCTTCTACGCGTTGATGCAGTCCGACCCGGAGAAGAAGGGCGTCATCGGCCTCCTCACCGACCTGCGCGGCTCGCGGGGCGAGAGCACCGGCGTCAACCTCTTCGTGGCCGGCTGCATTCAGGCCACGGGAGGCGAGATCGTCAGCTCGTTCGACGACGCACTAACTGCCCTGAATCGCCTCCGTGGGGATCAGACCCCGGACAGCATCTGACGAGGAGCACTACCGGGGTCTGATCCCCGCGGAGCTACTGATTGAGGGCTGTGCCCTCGGCTCGCGTTCGATCTGCGCTCGTCCGCTTGCCCTGCAATCCAGTGGAACCGGGCACCGCCGTGCGGCTGAACCGGCTCGCCCGGCGCCTCCCCCACAGGGGTTGGAGGGAGGCGCCGAACGATGAAGGGGTAGCCGGTCGTTCGGGAGGGAACACGATGCACAACCCATCTCATCAGGCCGACATGAGGTGGCCTTAAGAGTTGCGTGGCGACAGCCGCAAGCGCAGCAGTGCGCCGCCGCCCGGGGCGTCCTCGACGGAGACGGTGCCGCCGTGCGCCTCGGCGACCTCACGCACGATCGAGAGGCCGAGGCCGGAGCCGGGCAGCGACCGCGCGTTCGTCGCGCGGTAGAAGCGGTCGAAGACGTGCTCGCGATCCTCGGGCGCGATGCCGGGGCCGTAGTCGCGCACCGCCAGATCGCCGTTCTCGAGGATGACGTCGACGGAGGAGCCGTCGCGGCTCCACTTGCCCGCGTTCTCGAGCAGGTTCCAGATCGCGCGCTCGAGCCGGTCGGGATAGCCGTCGACGACGGCCGGCTCGAGCCGGGTGGCCCACGTGAGCTGTGGATAGCGGGAGCGCGCGCGATGCACCGCGTTCTCGACGAGCTCGTCGAGGTGCACCGTCGTTCGCTCCTGGCCCGGGTCGTCACCGCGGGCGAGCTCGAGCAGGCCTGCGATCAGATCGCGCATCTCGTGCGCTTCCCGCTCGAGGTCGGCGAAGAGACGATTGCGCGCGTCGGGTGCGAGGCGCTCTTGCTGCTTCAGCACCTCGATGTTGGTCTGCATGCTCGTCAGCGGAGTCCGCAGCTCGTGCGATGCATCGGCGACGAACCTGCGCTGCGTCTCGAGCGACTCCTCCAGTGCGGCGAGCATCGTGTTGAACGCGCCGCCGAGCCGCGACAGCTCGTCGCGGCCGCTGACGGGCACGCGTTCACTCGGATCGCCGGTCTCCGTGATCCGCTCGGCCGTCGCGATGAGACGGCGGATCGGCACGAGCGCCGAGTGCGATACGAGCGCGCCGCCCGCGGCGCCCGCGACGAGACCGCCGGCCACCACGAGCAGCAAGATGAGGCGTAGCCGGTTGAGGGTGTGGTCGATGTCGTCCGTCGGACGCACGAATTGGAGAGCGGCGGGGTGGGTGACACCGTTTCCGTCGACGACGGGCGCATGAACCGTGTAGATCCGCACTTCCTTGCCGCCGACGAGTGCGTTGCTGAACAGCCTGTCGCGCTCGTTCTTCGCGACCGCGATGGTCGCTTTGTCCACCGGCACCTTGTCCGACTCGTTGGCAGCAAGGAAGTTGCGTCCATCAGTGAGCACGAGCTGCAGGTAGGGCGCACTCACGCTCGGGCCGAGCCGCGGTGAGCCCAACGATTGCGGGCCCAGCTCGAAGGCGTGATGAAGGAAGTCGCTGTGCTGTACCTGCTGGTACTGCTGCTGAAGCTGCTGGTCGACGCTCGTTCGCAGCTGGTCACGCATGACGATGTAGACGACCGCGGAGGCGATCGCCACCGTCGTCGCGACGGCCAGTGCCGCCGCCACTGCGAGCCGGAGCCTGAAGGTCACGGTTCGCGCAGCACGTAGCCGGTGCCACGCACGGTATGGATGAGGCGGGCTTCGTCCTCCGCCTCGGTCTTGCGCCGGAGATACCCGACATAGACGTCGAGTGCGTTCGAGGAGTGGCTGAAGTCGTAGCTCCAGACCCGCTCGTAGATCAACGACCGGGGCAGGACCTGCCGCGGGTTTCGCATGAAGAGCTCGAGGAGGTGCGCCTCGGTCGTCGTCAGCTCGAACCGGCGGCCGCCGCGGCGGGCATCCATCGAGCCGAGGTCGAAGGTGAGGTCTGCAAAGCGCAGCACGTCGAGCGGCTCCTGCTCGAGGGAACGCCGCAGCAGCGCTCGGAGCCGCGCGAGCAGCTCGTCGAGCGCGAACGGCTTCGGCAGGTAGTCGTCGGCGCCGGCGTCGAGACCCTCGACCCGGTCGCCTACTGCGTCGCGTGCGGTGAGGAGCAGGATGGGGATTCGGTTGCCCTCGCGGCGCAGCCGGCGCGTGACGTCGAGCCCGTCGTACCCGGGCATCATCACGTCGAGGACGACAGCATCCGGGGTCCGCCGCTCGATGGCCGCGAGCGCGGCATCGCCGTCGGGCGCGAGCGCGACCTCATAGCCGGCGAGCTGAAGGGCGCGTTCGAGTGACTCGCGCACGGCGCGGTCGTCGTCGACAACGAGGACGAGCATCAAAGATAAGTCTGCCCTTCGAGGTGAGAAGTCGCTAAGAAGACCGCAGGATCATCGCGGTTTCCGCCTCAACTCTCATGTGATCCTCAGCCTCGACTGGTCATATGTGGTCGAGATGGCCGCCCTCGACCGCTCCCGGCTCGCACCCGAGCCTCTGCCTTCGGCCGTCGGCGTGCGGCAGCACCGGCGCCGCGCCGCCGGGCTGTCGGTGGTCTGGGCCGTCATCCTCGGGAACGCGGCGGTGATGGTGTGGCTCTGGATCCACGGCGGCAACTGGACGCTGAAGAGCAGCGGCGACGTCCTCACGAGCATCGCCCGCATCACCGGCCTCCTCAGCGCCTACCTCGCCCTCATCCAGGTGATCCTGCTCGCGCGGGTGCCGGCGCTCGAGCGGCTCGTCGGGTTCGACCGCCTGAGCGTCTGGCATCGCTGGAACGGCCATGCCTGCCTCGACCTCGTGCTCGCGCACGTGGTCTTCAGCGTCTGGGGCTATGCGCTGCTCGACAAGTTCTCCGTGCCGAAGGAGATCTCGACGATGCTCGGAGGTGGCATCTATCCGGGGATGATCACGGCCACGGTCGGCACGGCCCTGCTCATCGCGGTCGTCCTCACGTCGATCGTGATCGTGAAGCGCCGGCTGCGGTACGAGTGGTGGTACGCGGTCCACCTGCTCGCATATGCCGGAATCGCCCTCGCCTGGTTCCATCAGATCCCGACCGGCAACGAGCTCGTCCTCGACAAGGTCGCGGCCGCCTACTGGCGCTCCCTCGTCATCGCGACGCTCGTGCTGATCGTCGTCTTCCGTCTGGTCGCTCCGGCGGTCGCGGCGCTGCGCTACCGGCTGCGGGTCGCGGCGGTCGTCGAGGAAGGGCCTGGTGTCGTCTCGTTGTGGATCACCGGGCGCGGCCTCGACCGCCTGCACGCCCGACCAGGCCAGTTCTTCCTCTGGCGCTTCCTCACGCGCGGCCGCTGGTCGAAAGCACATCCGTTCTCGCTGTCGGCCGCGCCGGACGGCCGCTCGCTTCGCATCACCGTCAAGGCTCTGGGCGACGACACGGCGCGCATGGGAGAGATGCCGATCGGCACGCGCGTCGTCGCCGAAGGCCCCTTCGGAGTCTTTACCGACGGGTCGCGCCGCCGCGAGAAGGTGCTGCTGATCGCAGGAGGCATCGGGATCACGCCCGTCCGCGCACTGCTGCAAGAGATGCGCGGCGACGTCGTCGTGATCTACCGCGTCGTCACCGCAGAAGACATCCTCTTCCGGAAGGAGCTCGACGACCTCGCCGAGACGTCCGACTTCGAGCTCCATTACATCGTCGGGGATCACGCGACCGACGAAGGGCGGACGTACTTGTCGCCAGACCACCTCCGCGAGGTCGTCCCCGACATCGCCGAGCGCGACGTCTACGTCTGCGGCCCGCCGGGGCTCACCAACATCGTCACGCGGCATGTCCGGGAAGCCGGCGTCCGCCGTTCTCACATCCACGCCGAACGCTTCGCTCTCTGAGAAAGGAACTCCCAATGCGCAAACACATCACTGCCGCCGCGAGCGCGATCGCTATCGCACTCCCCGCCGCCAATGCCGTCGCCGCGGCAACCCGTTCGACCGCGGCGACAGTGACGCCGAAGAAGAAGGTCGTGACCGTGACGAAGACCGTCAAGGGCACGCAGATCCAGGCCCAGGAATGGGGCTACATCGAGGTGACGCTCGTCGTGAAGAAGACGACGACGACCGTGGGCACGAAGACGACCGTCGCGCGGAAGATCACGTCCGTGAGCGTGCCGATCTATCCCAATCACACCAACCGGTCGGTGTTCATCAATCAGCAGGCGCTGCCAATGCTCGAGCACGAAGCGTTGGCGGCCCAGTTCACCGGCGGCATCAACATGATCTCGGGCGCGTCCGACTCGAGCGACGCGTTCATCCAGTCGCTCCAGGCGGCACTGCTCGCCGGTAAGCGGGCCTGATGCTCGGAACCCTTCCCGGAACGCGCCGCGTCGAGCAGATCATGGGCATGCCGATCGTGCTCGACGTGCGTGACGAGCACGTGGGCGACGATGTGGTCCAAGGCGTGTTCGATTGGTTCCGCTGGGTGGACTCGACGTTCAGCACGTACAAGGACGACAGCGAGATCAGCCGGCTGAACCGCGGCATCCTCGCGCTGCGGGATGCGCATCCCGACGTCGTCGAGGTGCTCGACCGGTGCGAGCGCTTGTGTGTGGAGACCGACGGCTACTTCGACGTCCACGCAGCGTCGGCGGACGAGCTCGATCCATCGGGCCTCGTCAAGGGCTGGGCCGTCGACCGCGCGGCGGCGCTGCTCGACGCGGCGGGCTTGCGGAACTACGCCGTGAACGCCGCCGGTGACATGCGCCTGCGCGGTCGTGCGGTGCCGGAGCTCCACTGGCGCGTCGGCATCCAGCATCCGCTCGAGCCCGACCGCGTCGCGCGGGTGCTCGACACGACGGACCTCGCGGTCGCGACCTCGGGCGAGTACGCGCGCGGCGCTCACGTCCTCGATCCGCACACCCATCGTCCTCCCAGCGGGATCCTCTCGGTCACGATCACCGGGCCGGATCTTGCGACCGCCGACGCGTACGCCACCGCCGCCTTCGCAATGGGAGCCGGTCGCGCGACGCACTGGACCGCGCGGCTGCACGGCTACGAGGCGATGACCATCCTGGCCGACGGCAGCGTGCTGTCGACGCCGGGCTTCGGCAGCTAGAAGCAAGCCTCTGGCTCCCGTCGCGTCGGGATGACCCGCGTGGGCACACTGACCCGGTGCCGTTCGTCCTCAGCGTCCTCGACCAGTCACCGATCTCGGAGGGGTCGACCGGTGCCGACGCCCTGCGCAACTCGATCGACCTCGCGCGCCACACGGAGGAGCTCGGGTACGAGCGCTATTGGGTGGCGGAGCATCACGGGACGCCAATGCTTGCGAGTGCGGCGCCGGAGATCCTGATTGCCGAGATCGCGGCCGCGACCTCGCGCATCCGTGTCGGCAGCGGCGGCGTGATGCTGCCGCACTACAGCCCGCTGAAGGTCGCGGAGGTCTTCAGCATGCTCGCGGGCTTGCACCCGGGACGCGTCGATCTCGGAATCGGGCGGGCGCCCGGGACGGACCCGCACACGATGTTCGCGCTGCAGCGCGACCGGCGTCAGGCGTCGCCGGACGACTTTCCCGAGCAGCTCGCGGAGTTGCTCGGCCTCCTCGAAGGAGATCTGCCGCAGGATCACCCGTTCAGACGGCTCACCGCGCTGCCCGGCGGAGAAGAGCGGCCCGAGGTCTGGCTGCTCGGGTCGTCGCCGCAAAGCGCGATCTGGGCGGCGGAGCTCGGTCTTCCCTACTCGTTCGCCGACTTCATCAATCCGAAGGGCGCCGAGCTCGCGCAGCTCTACCGCGATCGCTTCCAGCCGTCGGTGCGTCGCGAGACGCCGTGGGTGGCCGCTGCGGTCTCGACCATCTGCGCGGAGACGGACGAGGAGGCGGAGCAGCTGGCCGCCAGCGCGCGCATGGCGATCGCGCTCCTGCACTCGGGCCGCCTGATCCAGGTCCCGCCGGTGGAGAAGGCGCTCGCGTTCTTCGCGGGCAACGAGGTGCCGCCCACGGGCCGGCGCGCAGTCGTCGGCGCTCCCGACACCGTGGCGGCCGGGCTCGAGCAGGTGGCCGGGGAGTACGGTGCCGACGAGCTGATGCTCGTGACGATCACGCACGACCAT
>JAOPYX010000347.1 GCA_025964535.1 Actinomycetes bacterium
CGCTCCCACTGCTGGAGGACGGGCGGCCGGACTGGGACTCGGTGCCGGGCGGCGGTGCGGCGCTGTACCTCAACTATCCGTCGAATCCGGTGGCAGCGTGCGCGCCCGACGGCGTGTTCGAGGAGACGATCGCGTGGGCGCAGCGCACGGGCACCTGGGTGCTGCACGACTTTGCGTATGGCGATCTCGTCTTCGACGGTCGCCGGCCGCAGAGCTTCCTGGCGACGGACGGCGCACGCGACGTGGGCCTCGAGCTCTTCTCGATGTCGAAGTCGTAC
Source organism: Actinomycetes bacterium (assembly GCA_025964535.1). Taxonomy (GTDB): domain Bacteria; phylum Actinomycetota; class Thermoleophilia; order Gaiellales; family Gaiellaceae; genus Palsa-739. The sequence continues at coordinate 279 of JAOPYX010000347.1, forward strand.
GGCATGGCCGGCTGGCGGCTCGGCTTCGCGATCGGAAACGCCGAGCTCGTCGCGCGCATCGAGGATCTGCAGAACCACGTCTTCGCCGGCGTGTTCATGCCGGTCCAGCACGCGGGCATCGCGGCGCTGACCGGCCCGCAGGAGACGGTCGAGGAGCGCCGCGCCCTGTACGAATCGCGGCGCGACCGCGTGCTGGCCGCGCTCCGGGGCGTCGACGCGCGCTGCGAGGGGACGTTCTTCGTCTGGTTCCGCCTACCGGACGGCATCACGTGCGAGCAGCTGCTGGAGGAGCACCGCGTAGCAGTCGCGCCGGGCGAGGGCTTCGGCACCCGCGGCGCCGGCTGGGCCCGGCTTTCCCTCGCGACGGCGGACGACCGCCTCGACCTCGGCCTCGAGCGTCTCGCCGCCGTCCTGCAGCCCGCCTGACCGAAACTTCGCCTTGCAACACTCTGTTACAAGGCAAGGGGACGGCGCAGCAGCCGGAAGGACGGCCTTGTAACAACGTGTTACGAGGCGGGGTGGCCGTCTCTAGTGGACGCGCAGGTGGTGGAGCAGCCCCCGGCCGCGGCGGGGCTCGGTGGCGGCGATGAACCCCGCGAGGCGGCGGCTCTCCTCTTCGTCGAGCGAGACGGCGGCCTGCGCGATGCCGTCGTCCCACACGCTGAAGCGCACCTGCGGCTCGTCGCCGTAGTACCGCGACACGCGCAAGGCACGGCCGCTGCTGTTCGGATGTGCCCGGAAGAACTCGACGATCTTCCGTCGCTGCGCGGTGCCGCACCAGGGACAGAAGCGGAATCTCGCCTCGCTGTCCCTCCCGCACGCGGCACACGCGGTCACAGGGTCAGCCTATTCCCGCTTCTGGGCCCTGGCAATCGAGACGCCGGAGGCGCCGTTCACGCGGATCTCGACCGCGAGCACCTCGCTCTTGATCCAGTCGCCGTGCCGCTCGACGAGCTCGGATTCCTCATCGGGCACCGTCAGGACGATTCGGTCGGTCAGCTCGAGCCCCTGCTCCTTGCGCATCGTGTTGACGAGCCGGATCAGATCGAACCCGCGGCCCTCGAGAATGAGCTCGTCGTCGAGCGCCGTGTCGAGCGCGACCGTCACGCCGTCCGCCGCGGCGACCGACCAGCCCTCGCGCCCGCCGCGCTCGACGAGCACCTCGTCGGGCTCCAGCTCGTGACCGGCCGCGCGGAAGCGCCCGTCGCCGAGCTCCTCGAAATCGCCCGACTGCAGCGCCTGCTGCACCGTGCGCAACTCCTTGCCGAGACGAGGCCCGAGCGCCGGCAGGTTCGGCTTCACGCGCAACTCCGCGTCGACGTTGTCGAAGACGACGTTCTTCACGCGAACCTCGTCGGCGATTTCCTGTGCGTGCCCGCGCGCTCCTGAGGCACCCTCGACGACGAGCATGCGCAACGGCTGCCGCAGCTTGAGCCCCGACGCCGAGCGAGCCTGGTGCGCGAGCGTGACGACACGGCGCACGTCGGCCATCTCGTCGAGCAGCGCACGATCCGGTTCCGGCGCCTCCGGCCACTCCGCGAGGTGAACCGACTCGGGGCCGTCGAGCACGAGGTTCCGCCACAGGTGCTCGGTGATGAACGGCATCACCGGCGCGAGCACGCGCAGCGTCTGCACGAGCGCGTACCAGAGCGTCCGCAGAGCGGCCTCGTCGCCGTCCCAGAAGCGCGGGCGCGAGCGGCGGATGTACCAGTTCGACAGATCGTCGGCGTACGCCTCGTAGATCCGGATCACGTCGTCGGAGCGGAAGCGCTCGAATGCATCGGTCGCATCGGCGACGAACGCGCGTGTGCGCTCGATGAGCCAGCGGTCGAGCGGCTTCAGGTCACCCGTCGGCTCGAGCTCCGACCACGACGGACGGAACTCGCCGATGTTCGCGTACGAGACGAAGAACGAGACGGAGTTCCAGAACGTCAGCAGCTCGCGCTTGATCTCCTCTGCCGGGCCGAAGCCGAACAAGAGGTTCCGGTCGGGCGGCTGCGCGCTGTACTGCCAGCGCATCACGTCGGCGCCCATGCGCGCGAACGCGTCCTCCGCGGTGATCGTGTTGCCCCACGAGCCGTGCATCTCGCGCCCGTTTTCGTCGAGCATCTTCTCGTAGCCGAGCACCTGCCGGAACGGCGCGCGCCCGGTGAGCACCACCGACATGAAGAGCTGCGAGTAGAACCACAGGCGGATCTGCTCGCGCATCTCCGTCACCCAGTCCGCCGGGAACCACTTCTCCCAGTACGCGTGATCCGGGAGGTCGGCCTTCGTCAGCCCGCGTGCCGCGCCGGTCGCGAAGCCCTCCTCGATCCACTCCGGGTTCTGCCAGCCGAGCGTCGAGAACGGAACGATGCCGGCGTCGAGCCAGACGTCGCCGACCTCCTTCACGCGCTCCACCGGCTTGTCGCATTTCTCACAGCGGATGGGAACCCGGTCGATCCACGGGCGGCGCAGCTCCTCGAGCTGATCGAGGCCTTGGAGCGCGCGTTCCTCCAGCTCGGCCTTCGATCCGATCACGTTCAGATGTCCGCACCTGCAGGGATAGAACGGCAACGGCAGGCCGTAGTAGCGGCGCCGCGAGATGTTCCAGTCGCCCATGTTGTGCAGCCAGTCGTCCATCCGCTTGCCCATGTACTCCGGCGTCCAGTCGACGGTCGCGTTGGCGTCGAGCAGGCGTTGTCGCAGATCGGTGACGGAGATGAGCCAGTCGTCGGCGATGCGGAAGATCAGCGGCGTGTCGCAGCGCCAGCAGTGCGGATATCGGTGCTCGTAGAGCCCCGCCTCGAGGAGCAGTCCGCGCTCGCCAAGGTTGCCGATGATCTGGTCCGCGGCCTCGACCGTCGACAGTCCGTGCAGCCAGCCGTATTCGTCGTAGAACTTCCCGGCCTCGTCGACGGGGGTGAGCACGGGAAGCCCCTCGCGCTTGCCGAGCTCGAAGTCCTCGCCGCCACAGCCCGGCGCGATATGGACGATGCCGGTGCCGTCCTCGAGCGTGACGTCCTCCCACGCGACGACGCGGTGCTCGACGAGCGAGCCGG
>JAOPYX010000025.1 GCA_025964535.1 Actinomycetes bacterium
TTGTTCACGTCGACGACGCCGCTCGGTGAGACGAAATGGGTGTCGCGGAGCCCGAGCTTCTGCGCCTCGGCGTTCATCGCCCGGATGAACCGCCACTTGATGCCACCGGCGGCGATCGCCAGGGCGAGCGCGTCGTCGTTGCCGGAGTAGAGAAGCAGCGCGTACATGAGCTTCCACGTCTCGACCTGCTCGCCCGTGCGCAAACCCTCGCGGACGAGCGGGACCCGCGGGACCGACTTGTCGACCTGGACGATGTCGTGCGGCCGCAGCTTCCGCAGCGCAAGCAGCGCGGTCATGATCTTGGTCGTCGAGGCGACCTGGCGGCGCTGGTGCGCACGCTGCTCCCACAGCACGCGTCCCGTCTTGGCATCGACGAGGATGGCGGCCGCACCGAGCAGCTTCGGCCTGAAGGTATGCGTCACGAGCGTTCCGCCTGCGAGCAGCCGCTCCGGCGGCGCCTTCCGGACGGAAGCCTTCGGCGCAGCGATGCGCGCCGAGTGGCGCGGCGTCGCCGCCGATGTGACGTGCGCGGTGGACTGCTGCGACCCGACCCAGGCGCCGCCGACGCCGGCAAGCACGACCACGAAACCGAGCAGCGCGAGCCGGCGCAGGCGATAGCGGTAGCGCTTCCGGCGGCGCGGCACGTACGTCGCCGGCACGATCAAGTCCGGAGCCACCCCGCGAGCATACGGGCGGGACCTGATGTCCTCAAACGGGATCGCCTGGGCCCACGCCTACAATGGCCGCCGTGCGTACGACGGCCGAGATCCGCGAGGGCTTTCTCTCGTTCTTCGAGGAGAAAGGCCATCTGCGCTGCCCGTCTGCGTCGCTCGTGCCGCGCTCCGACGACCGCTCGACGCTGCTCACGACGGCCGGCATGCAGCCGCAGATGCCGTACTTCCTCGGCCGCGAGCCGCCGCCGGCGCCGCTGACGACCACCGCGCAGAAGTGCTTTCGCACTCCGGACATCGACGAGGTCGGCCTCGACACCTATCACCTCACCTTCTTCGAGATGCTGGGCAACTTCTCGTTCGGGCAGTACTTCAAGGAAGGCGCCATCGAATATGCCACCGAGTTCATCCGCGACCGGCTGAAGCTCGACTGGGATCGCATCTGGGTGAGCGTCCACGCCGGTGATCCCGAGCTCGAGCTCGGGCCTGACCAGGTGGCGATCGACCTCTGGGAGAAGATCGGCATGCCGCTCGAGCGGATCGTGCCGCTGCCCTCCTCGGAGAACTTCTGGTCGGTCGGCGGCCCGGGGCCTTGCGGCCCCGACTCGGAGATCTACTACGACTGGGGCGAGGAGCTCGGCTGCGGCGAGCCCGACTGCAAGCCCGGCTGCGACCGCTGCGAGCGCTTTCTCGAGTTCTGGAACCTCGTCTTCATGGAGTACGAGCAGAAGCCCGACGGGACGCTGACGCCGCTGCCGAAGCAGAACATCGACACCGGCCTCGGGCTCGAGCGCACCGCGCGCATCGTCCAGGACGTGCCGTCGGTCTACGACACCGACGGCTTCCAGCAGATCATGGCCTGGGTGGCGCAGCAGTCCGGTGTCGCCTACGGCGACTCGACCGACGCGACAAAGGCGCACCGCGTCCTCGCCGATCACGGACGCGGCATGACGTTCCTCGTGAGCGACGGCGTCACGCCCTCGAACGAGGGCCGCGGCTACGTGCTGCGCCGCGTCATCCGGCGCGCCGCCCAGCACGGCCTGCGCATCGGCATGGAGGCGCCGTTCATCGCGGATCTCGCCGGCGTCGTGATCGACCAGATGGGCGACGCGTACCCCGAGCTGCGCGAGCACCGCAAGGAAATCCGGCAGGTGCTGGCTGCCGAGGAGGAACGCTTCGGCGAGACGCTCGAGCGCGGCATGAAGCTCTTCGAGGAGGCGGCCGCGCGCGGAAAGATCACCGGCGACGATGCCTTCACCTTGCAGGCGACGTACGGCTTCCCGATCGAGCTGACGCAGGAGCTCGCGCGTGAGCGCGGCCTCGAGGTGAACGACGAGGAGTACACGCGTCTCATGGAGCAGCACCGCGAGATCTCCCGCGCCGGCGTCGCGGGCGGCAACGCCCAGCGCGCCGCCGAGTTCTCGAGTGCGGCGGGCTTCCGTACCGATTTCGTCGGCTACGAGAAGACCGAGGTGCTGACGCAGATCGGCGCGCTCGAAGAGCTCGAGGAGGGTCTCTTCCTGGCGAAGCTGCGCGAGTCGCCGTTCTATCCGGCAGGCGGAGGCCAGGTCACCGACAGCGGCTTGATCGAGAAGGAGGACGGCTCACGCGCGACATTGCGCGAGGCGTATCGCTTCGACCACGACCAGGTGCTGCTCTTCGAAGGCGCGGGCTTCGCCGCAGGCGATCGCGTCAAGGCTGTCGTGGCGTGGAACATGCGCTTCCCGACGCAGGCGAACCACACGGGCACGCACGTGCTCCATCAGTGCCTGCGCGAGGTGCTCGGCGATCACGTCAAGCAGGCGGGGTCGGCCGTCCGCCCCGACAAGCTGCGCTTCGACTTCACCCATCCGCAGGCACTCACCGTGGACGAGCGCGCCGAGGTCGAGCGGCGCGTCAACGAGCACGTCTTCCAGAACCTGCCGGTGCGCACGTACGAGACGCCGATCGCCGAGGCGCGCAAGCTTGGCGCGATGATGCTCTTCGGCGAGAAGTACGGCGAGATCGTGCGCGTCGTCGACATCGGCGGCTGGTCGGTCGAGCTCTGCGGCGGAACGCACGTGCGGTCGACGGCGGAGATCGGGCCGTTCGCCATCCTCAGCGAGAGCTCCGTCGGCGCGGGCGCGCGCCGCATCGAGGCAGTCACGGCCGGCGAGGCGTTCGCGTACCTGCGTGAGCAGGCACGCGAGGCAGACCTGTTGCGCGTCGAGCTCGAGCAGGCGCGCAAGGAGTCGAAGAGGCCCAGGGCCGAGGCCTCCACCGAGTTCGAGATCGTCGGCCGCGAGGGTGAGGTGGTCTTCGTCGAGGCGAAGGCGCTGAAGGGCGGCCCGCTACGCGACCTCTCCGACCGCTTGCGTCAGCAGGAGAAAGCCGCCGGCGCGATCGTCGCGTCGAGCGACGACGGCCGGGCGTTCCTCGTCGTGAACCTCGACGAGTCGCTCGTGGCGAAGGGTCTCGATGCCTCCCAGCTCGTGCGCGCGCTCGGCACGCACATCGGCGGGGGTGGCGGAGGCAAGCCGACGCTCGCCGAGGCCGGCGGCAAGAACCCCGCCGGAGTGCGCGACGCGCTCGAAGCGGGCCGCAAGGTCGTCGCGGAGGCGCTCGCATGAAGGTGATGGCGCTCGACTACGGCTCGGCGCGGACGGGCGTCGCTGTCTCCGACCCGACCGGCATCATCGCGCGGCCCGTCGGCGTCGTCGAGCGCGTGCGCTCCGACGCCGGAATCGCCGAGCTCCTGCGGCTCGTGCGAGACGAGCAGCCGGAGCAGGTGATCGTCGGCCTGCCGCTGACGCTCCGCGGGGCTCGCGGCGAACAGGCGCGCGAGACCGAGGCCTTCGCCGAGAAGCTCCGCGGCCTGCTCGACGTGCCGGTGCTGCTCTTCGACGAGCGCTTCACGACCGATCTCGCGCAGCAGACGCCCTCGGACTCGTCGTTGGACGCACGCGCTGCGGCGCATCTTCTGTCGGGATACCTCGCATGGTCGAGCGGCGCCCCGGCGTGATGCCCCCGAAGCCGGGGCCTCCGCCCAGGCACATCTCGCAGGGCCGCGTCATGCGACGGCGCCTCGCCGCTGTCGGAGGCGTGCTGCTCGTGCTCCTCATCGTGTTCGCGGTCGTCAAGATCTCCCGCCGCGGCTCGTCCTCGGCGCCTCCTCCGACGACCACGATCGCGGCGCCGAAGCCGTTCCACATCGTCTTCCCGGAGGGCTTCACGCGAGCCGACATGGCGCAGCGCGTGCAGGCCGTGGCGCGGATCGCGGAGCACAAGCGCCAGCACCGAAAGGTTCGGCTGTCGACACGGACGTATCTCGCGGCTTCGCAAGCGCGGCCGCTCGCGGGCTTCGGCACGAAGCCGCTCTCGCTCGAGGGTTTTCTCTTCCCGGCGACGTACGACTTTCTCAGGAACACGACGTCGACGCAGCTCGTCCACATGCAGCTCGCCGCCTTCGCGAGCAACTGGAGCAAGGTCGACCTCTCGTACGCGAAGTCGAAGCACCTCACGCCGTACGACGTGCTGATCATCGCGTCGCTCGTCGAGAAGGAAGCGCTCGTGCCGGATGAACGGCCAAAGATCGCACGCGTCATCTACAACCGCCTGCACGCCAGGATGAGTCTCGGCATCGATGCCACGACGCGCTACGGGCTGCACGTCCCCGGGACGAAGTCGCTCACGCAGTCGGAGCTCCAGAGCAACAACCCCTACAACACGCGCAACCCGAACATCACCGGACTACCGCCAACCCCGATCGCGAACCCGGGCCTCGCGTCGATGCAGGCGGCGGCGCACCCTGCGTCCGGCGACTGGCTGTACTTCGTTCGCAAGCCCGACCACCAGCACCATTACTTCACCTCGAGTTACAACGACTTCATCAACCACGCGAACCAGTACGGCTTTCATTGA
>JAOPYX010000040.1 GCA_025964535.1 Actinomycetes bacterium
TCGTCGCCGCCGACGATGAGGCACGCACCGAAGGCACCCACACGCTCGAGGTGCTCGGAGATGCGCGCCTGCACGTCGAGGTCGCGCTCGCCGGGCGTCCACACGCGGAGCGCCTCCTCGAGTGCCGCGGCTGCGTCGAGTGCCAGGACGGCGAGCCGCTCGCGCTCCGCCGGCAGCAGAGCGAGCCTCAACTCGACGAGGTCGTCATCGACGTCTGCGTCGAGCCCGCCGACGCGCGACCTCGGAGCGCGCGCAAGCTCCAACGCCGCGCGCTCCAACCCGAGCGGCTCGTGCCAGGGCACTTCGTGCAGCGAAATCTCCAGCGCGCCGAGGCCCGCCTCAGCGTCGATCCGCGGCCGCTCGACGTTCGTCGTGACCGCCGCAACGCCGTCGCCGCGTACGACGAGCCAGAGCGGGCTCGCCGGCACTCCGCGCTCGACTGGGTTGGTGACGCCACCGGTCGCCCAGGCAACGCCGTCTGCGCCCGTGAGCACGACGGCGTCGAGGCCTCTGCGCTCGAGCAGGGCCCGCAGGAGGGCGAGCTTCACGTCGACTTCCTGTCGTCGCGAGACCCCCGGGATTGGTTCGGTAATTCCGAACATCGTTTCGTGCTCGGGAACGCTTGCAGGTTCAACCGGCTCTGTCAACGGCTGGACAGCGACTCCTGGCCACCGTAATGTTCCCCCAGCCGACGCCTTGCGTTCGGGAAGGCAGAACACCGTGACCGCCACAGAAGACCGCTACCGAGTCCAGAGCGTCGAAAGGGCCTTCGTCCTGCTCGAGGCGCTGGCCGAGGCCGGCCCGGAAGGGATGACCCTCTCGGATCTGGCCCGGCTGCTCGGCATCTCGAAGAGCTCCGCGTACGCGATCCTCCAGACCCTGCTCGCCGGCGGCTTCGTGGCCGACTCCGGCAGCGGGATGTCACGCCGGTACCGGCTCGGCATGGCGCTCGCGCGGCTCGGCGACGTCGTCGTGTCGCAGATTGCGCTGCGCGACGTGGCGATGACGGTGATGCGCGACCTGACGCGGGAGACGGGTCTCACGTCGCGCGTCGCGGTACTCGACGAGCCGTACGCCGTCGTCATCGCACGCGTCGACGCGCCGCACAGCACCGTTCGCTTCACCGCCAACCTCGGCAAGCGCGAGCACCTCCACTGCTCCGCGGTCGGCAAGGCGATGCTTGCCGCACTTCCGGAGACGACCGTGCACGAGATCCTCGCGACGGCGGGACTGCCCGAGAAGACGGCGTACACGATCACGGAAGCCCCCGCCCTGCACGCCGACCTCGCGTCGGTCGAGCAGCGTGGCTATGCGATCGACGACGAGGAGGACAACGAAGGCGTCTTCTGCGTCGGGTCGGCGATCTTCGATCACACCGCCCGCTGCGTCGGCGCGGTCAGCGTCACGGGCCTCAAGCTCGACCTCCCGGCGTGGCGCGTGGATCAGCTCGGACAGACCGTCCGCGACCACGCGGCGCAGATCTCCACCTTGCTCGGCGCACCGGCGACTGCCGAGGCAGCGGTATGACACGGCGCGCGCTCGTCGTCGAGCAGCCGGGCGCGATCGCGGTCGTGGAGCGTGAGGAGCTGCGCCCCGGCCCGGGCGAGGTCGTGGCGCGGCCTGCCTACTGCGGTCTCTGCGGCACCGATCTCGACCTGCTCGGCGGCAATGTCGACGCCGCCTTCGTCCGCTACCCGCTGACGCTCGGGCACGAGTGGTCGGGCAGGATCGAAGCGGTCGGCGAGGGCGTCACCGGGATCGAGCCGGGCCAGCGCTGCGTCGCCGAGGGAATCATCCCGTGCGGGGTGTGCGCGAGCTGCCTCGCGGGCGCGACCAACGTCTGCGAGATCTACGACGAGGTGGGCTTCACGCGCGAGGGCGGCGCCGGCGACCAGATCCTCGTCCCGGCGCGCGTCGTGCATGCGATCGACGATTCCGTTCCGCTGCTGGATGCCGCGATCGTGGAGCCGTCGGCCGTGGTGCTCACCGGCCTCGAGAAGGTTCGGCCCGAGCCGGGCATGCGCGTGCTCGTCGTCGGAGACGGGACGATCGCACTGCTTGCCGTGCTGCTCGTCGGCCTGTGGTCGCCGGTGGAGCTCGTGGTCGCCGGCCGCCGCGCCGAGCAGGAGGAGCTCGCACGAGAGCTCGGCGCGACCGGCTTCACGCTCGGACCGCCGCCGGTCGGATTCGATCTCGCGATCGAGGCCGCCGGTGCAACCGACGCGGTCGCCGTGGCGCTCGGCGCGGTCCGCCGCGGCGGCACCGTCCTGCAGCTCGGCCTGCCTCCCGCCGGTTCCACGCTCCAGCTCCCGGGCGACCTGCTCGTGAACAACGATCTGACCCTCGCCGCGAGCTTCGGCTACACGTCCGCGGCCTGGGCGCGCGTCGTCAGCCTGCTCAACGCCGGCACGTTCCGTCCCGGCCGGATCGTCACGCACACATACGGCCTCGACGAGTTCGAACGGGCACTCGCCGAGCTCGCGGAGCCGACGGGACGCCGCGGGAAGATCATGCTCGAGGTGACCGGTGGCTGAGATCGGCATCGAGGGGCTCACGAAGGTCTACGGCGACGGGACACTCGCCGTCGAGAACCTCGACCTCGAGATCGGTGACGGGGAGTTCGTCGTCTTCGTCGGCCCGTCGGGCTGTGGAAAGACGAGCGTCCTGCGCATGGTCGCCGGCCTGGAGGAGATCACCGGCGGCATCGTCAGCATCGGCGGCCGCGTGGTGAACGACCTGCTCCCGAAAGAGCGCGACATCGCGATGATCTTCCAGAACTACGCGCTCTATCCGCACATGAGCGTCTACGACAACATGGCGTTCGGCCTTCGCCAGCGACGCGTGCCGAAGGCCGACGCCGATCGCCGCGTGAACGAGGCCGCACGGACGCTCGGCCTCGAGGAGACGTTGACACGCAAACCACGTACGTTGTCGGGCGGGCAGCGCCAGCGGGTCGCGATGGGTCGCGCCATCGTTCGCGAGCCGCAGGCCTTTCTGATGGACGAGCCGCTGTCGAACCTCGACGCGAAGCTCCGCGTCGAGATGCGCGCCGAGATCCTGCGGCTGCAACGCGACCTCGCGGTGACGACGATCTACGTCACACACGACCAGACCGAGGCGATGACGATGGGCGATCGCGTGGCCGTGATGCGGAAGGCGGTGCTCCAGCAGGTCGACGCACCGCAGCGCCTCTACGAGCGCCCGGCGAACCTCTTCGTCGCCGAGTTCATCGGCTCACCGGCCATGAACCTCGTGGAGGCCGACCTGGTCGCCGAAGGCGACGGGCTCGTCGCGCGTTTCGGCGCCCACTCGCTACGACTCGGACGGCGCGTGCTCGCGGACCGTCCGGCGCTGGCTGCGTACGGCGGCCGCCGCGCGATCGTCGGTTTCCGTCCGGAGGATCTCGAGGATGCGGCGCTCGTCGACGGCGAGTCGGCGGGGGCCACGCTGAGCATCGTCACCGACATTCGCGAGAACATGGGGTCGGAGGTGTACATCCACTTTGCGTTGGGCGTTCCGCCCGTGCACCGCACGGAGGTCGCCGAGGCGCGCGCCCCTGAAGAGGAAGCGCACGTGCGAATCGCGGCGCGAAGCGGCAGTCCCTTCGTCGCGCGCCTCGGTCGCGAGACAGGCGCCCGCGAAGGCGAGCCACTCGAGCTCGTGGTCGACGTCAACCGGTTGTACGTCTTCGACGCCGAGACCGGCGACGGCGTCTACGGTCTGTGACTCACCAGCCGCCGATCCAACCGGTCAGCAGCCCGAGCGGCTCGGTGTCGCCGCGGCCGCGGAGGAAGTCGAAGTCACAGCCCTCGTTGGCCTGAAGCACGTGCTCGAGGTACAGCGCTCCGTATCCGCGTCGGTACTTCGGCGCTGGAGGCCCGAGGAGCTCGAGCCGGCGGGCGACCTCCTCGGCCGGGACGTCGAGGTCGAGCCGCTGCGCGTCCACGTCGAGGACGATCGTGTCGCCGTCCTGTACCGCGCGAAGCGGGCCCCCGGCCGCCGCCTCCGGAGCGACATGGAGGACGACCGTGCCAAAGGCGGTCCCGCTCATCCGCGCGTCGGAGATGCGAACCATGTCCGTCACGCCTTGCTCGAGCAGCTTCTTCGGAATCGGCAGCTGGCCCCACTCCGGCATCCCCGGCCCGCCCTTGGGACCCGCGTTCCGCAACACGAGCACCGAGTCGGCCGTCACGTCGAGCGCAGGGTCGTCGATGCGCGCCGCGACGTCGTAGATGTCCTCGAAGACGAGCGCCGGCCCGCGATGACGGAGCAGCTCGGGCGTCGCCGCGCTCCGCTTGATCAGCGCGCCGTCCGGGGCGAGGCTGCCGCGAACGACGGCGATGCCTCCTTCCGCGGCGAGCGGCGCGGCGAACGCCGCGATCACATCGCGGTCGAGCGCTTCGGCGCCGGCGAAGCCGTCGGCGAGCGCAGCGCCGGTGACCGTGACCGCGTCACCGTGCAGCAACGGTGCGAGCTCGTTGAGGACGGCGCGAATGCCGCCCGCATGGTGCAACTGCTCGACGAGGTGATCGCCCGACGGGCGCACGTTCGCGAGCAGCGGTGTCCGCTGCGAGAGCTCGTGAAAGCGCTCGAGCGTCAGGGGCACATCGACGCGACCGGCGAGCGCGAGCAGGTGTATGACGGCGTTGGTCCCGCCGCCGATCGCCATCAGCAGCGTGATCGCGTTGTCGAACGCCTCGACGGTGAGGATCTGCGAAGGACGCAACTCCTCCCGCGCCAGCTCGACGGCGCGCGACCCGGTCGCCTCGGCGGCGCGAACGCGCGCCGCATCGACCGCGGGAATCGACGCCGTTCCGGGCAGGCACATGCCCAGCGCCTCGACGAGCGATGCCATGGTCGAGGCGGTCCCCATCTCGTTGCAGTGTCCGTAGCTCGTCGTCGACGCGGCCTCGAGCTCGTCGAACTCCGCTTCGCTCATCCTCCCCGCACGCAGCTCGTCGACGTAGTGCCAGAGATCGGTGCCCGCACCGAGCTGCCGACCTCGAAACCACGCCGGCTGCGACGGGCCGCCGGTGATCATGATCGCCGGCACGTCGGCGCTTGCCGCGCCCATCAGCTGCGCGGGAACGGTCTTGTCGCAGCCTCCGAGCAGGACGACCGCGTCGAGCGGGTAGGCGCGAATGCACTCCTCGACGTCCATCGCCATCAGGTTCCGGAACAGCATCGCCGTGGGCTTCATCAGGTTCTCTCCCAGCGAGATGGTCGGGAACTCGAGTGGGAGACCGCCGGCGAGCAGCACGCCGCGCTTGACCGACTCGGCGAGCGCACGGAAGTGGAGATTGCAATTCACGAGCTCCGACCAGGAGTTGCAGATCCCGATCACCGGCCGGCCGGCGAGCGCGCTACGCGAGATGCCCTCGGCGTGCAGCGACGCCCGGTGGATGAATCCCGGCAGGTCTCGACCTCCGAACCAACGCGCGCTGCGCAACTCGCTCATGGCGCCCAGCATTCCACACGACCAGACAGGAGCCACTGATGGACCGTGATCTCGCTCTCATCGAACGCCTCGAGCAGCTCTATCCGGCAGTCGTGGCGGACTGCCTCGATCGACTCGGTGTTCGGACGCAGGTGCTCGAACCGCATATCCGGCCGCTCTACGCCGATGCGAAGGTCGCCGGCTACGCAGCGACCGTCCATTGCGTCGACGTGGGCGCCGTACCGGAGGATCGCGCGGACTGGTATCGCGGCGAGATGGATGCAGTCGACTCATTGCAGCCGGGTGACGTGATGGTCGTGTCGACCTGCCACGGCTCGTACTGGGGCGAGCTGCTCGCGACCGCCTCGCGCTACCGCGGAGCCCGCGGGCTCGTGGCCGATACGTATACGCGCGACACGCTCGCGCTGACCGAGATGCGGTTCCCGACATTCGCAGCCGGCATCCACTGCGCCGACTCGCTCGGACGCATCGATGTCGACGCCGTCGGCGTCCCGATCTTCTGCGGCGGGGTCGAGATCCACCCCGGCGATCTCGTGCTGGGTGACCACGACGGCGTCGTGGTCATTCCCGCGTCGCTCGGAGCAGAGGTGATCGGCCTCGCGGAGGAGAAGATCGTCGGCGAGAACGTCGTCCGTGCGAAGCTCGCCGAGGGGATGCCGGTGTCCGAGGCGTTCCGGACGTACGGCGTGATCTAG
>JAOPYX010000042.1 GCA_025964535.1 Actinomycetes bacterium
ATCGAGGAGCTGACGACCGACCATCTCGTCTACAGCATGGCGCGGCAGATCGAGGCGAACTTCCAGACCTTCTACACGGTCGCCGAGGAGATCGCCGGTGAGGAAGCCGCGCTGAAGATCGCGCACGAGATCGGGCGGCGCTACGGCGGCGGCGGCTACGCCAAGCTGCTCGCCGCACGCGGCTGCGGCAACCGCGGCAGCGCGCAGATGATGGCGATCTACCAGGACATCGCGCACTCGATTCGCGGCCCGAAGCACACGGCAGCGCTGTACGCGGAGTGGGACGACGAGCGCTGCGTCGTCAAGCGCGACCGGTGCATCTATTTCGACGAGAACCGGCCCGAGAACGGCAAGTACACGGGCGCGTTCGAAGAGGGCTGCTTCGAGGGCTATGTCGCGGCGGACGAGAACCTCGAGCGTGTCGAGGTGCGGTGCTGCCGCTGGCGCGGGGATGCCCGCTGCGAGATCTCGTGGGAGTTCGTGCCGGGCGCGAAGGCCGGAAACAATGTGGAATAGGATTGCGTTTTATGGTGTTTCCCGAGCCGGATAACCACTGATGCGGCTTGACGGATCGGTGGCAATCGTCGCGGTGGGGGTCACCGAGCAGGGAAAGCTGCCGGGCCGCGACGGCGACGACCTTGCGATCGAGGCGCTCGGCTACGCGCTCGAGGAAGCCCAGATCGGCAAGGAGCAGATCGACGGGCTGCTGACGTGCAAAGCCGCGGGGACGGATGCCGGTATCGACACCGCCGTCGGGCGCAAGGCCGGGATGAACCCCGCCTTCAGCGCGACGCTCGATTACGGAACGTGCAACTTCACGCTCCACCTCGCAGCGATGGCGATCGCGACCGGCATGGCGACGACGGTCGCCTGCCTCTACGGCACGAACCAGAAGACCGGACGGAAGTTTGCCTTCACGGCAGCCGCCGGAGACGACGGCAGTCCGGGCGCTCCGTACGGGTTCCTGCACGTATCCGGTCCCGCCGCTCTCGCCTTCCAGCGGCACCAGGCGCTCTACGGCACGACCGAGGAGCAGCTCGGCCACATCGCCGTCGCGTCTCGGCAATGGGCAAAGATGAATCCGCAGGCGATCTTTCGCCAGGACTTCACGCTCGAGGACTATCTCGCGTCTCCCTATCTCGTCCGCCCGCTGCGCCGGCCGGACGTGACGATGATCTCCGACGGCGGCGTCGCGCTGATCGTGACAAGCGCCGAGCGCGCGGCCGACTATCCGAAGCACGCCGTGTTTCTGCTCTCGGGGGCGCAGCAGACGGGCCTGCGTCTCTACCAGAACGACGATCAGCTGATGCGGCCCTGGATCGCCAAGGTGGCCGAGCGCGTGTACGCGGATGCGGGGCTTACGCAGAGCGACATCGACCTGCTCTACATCCAGGATCCCACGAGCGTCTGGATTCTGCAGATGCTCGAGTGGTACGGCTTCTGCGGCATGGGCGAGGCGGGCTCCTTCCTCGAGACGGGGGCGATCGCCCCCGGAGGGACGCTGCCGGTGAACACGAACGGCGGGCAATTGTCCGAGGCGTACATGTGGGGCTGGCTCCACATCGTCGAGGCGGTCCGGCAACTGCGCGGCGAGTGCGGCGAGCGGCAGGTGGCCGATCCGAAGGTCGCGCTGTACTGCTCGACGAAGGGCTTCGAGAAGGCTGCCGCGACGGTTCTTGCGAACGAGGTGCCCTAGATGGCCGCGCAGGTCGAGCAGATGAAGCCGCTTCCGGATCTCGACGACCCGGTGTCCGCGCCCTTCTGGCGCGAGGCTGCGCAAGGACGGCTGTCGTTCCAGCGCTGCTCCGTGTGCGGGTATCTCCGCTGGCCCGCCGCTTCGTTGTGTCCGGAGTGCTGGTCGCCCCGGGCGGAGTGGGCGCCGGTGAGCCACGACGGCGAGGTGTGGTCGTTCGGCGTCTACGAGCGGGCGTTCAGCGCAGCCTTCGAGAGCGACGTTCCGTATGTCGTCGCGCTCGTGCAGCTCGACGCCGGACCGCGGCTGATCGGCAAGATCGTCGACGTCGTTCCTGCTGACGTCACCGTGGGCATGCGTGTCACGGCCGCCTTCGAGTCGTTCGCCGATGACGCCGCGCTCGTCAACTTCCGCGGCCTGAGGAGCGACTGACCGTGTCGACGCGCGACGCAGGGATCGAGACGGTCGAGACGCGCGTGCTGCTCGACGGGCTCTCCTTTCCGGAGTGCCCGCGCTGGCACGACGGCAAGCTGTGGTTCTCGGACATGCACGCGCACCGTGTGATGACCGTCGATCTCGCGGGGAGCGCCGAGGTCGTCGTCGAGATCGACGACCGCCCCTCGGGCCTCGGCTTCCTTCCGGGGGGCACGCCGATCGTCGCCAGCGCCGACAAGCGGCACGTGCTTCGCATCGAGAAGGGCGCCGCGACAATGCATGCAGATCTGAGCTCGTTGGAAGCGGAATGGCTGAACGACATGGTCGTCGACGAGCGCGGCCGCGCGTTTGTCGACGTGATCACGCATCGCGCCGATCCGGAGGGCGACGAGCCGATCGACCGCATCGCGTGCATCGAGCCGGACGGCAGCTGGCGCGTCGCGGCCGAAGGCGTGCTGCGTCCAAACGGCCTCGTCATCACGGCGGACGGGACGACGCTGATCCACGCGACGACACGACGACGGAAGCTGATCGCCTGGACGATCGCCGAAGACGGACGGCTGACCGGCCAGAGGCTGTGGGCCGACACGAAGCGCTGGACGCCGGACGGCATCTGTTACGACGCGGAGGGCGCGATCTGGATCGGCGGCCTCTCGAAGGAGCATTTCGTACGCGTCCTGCCGAGTGGCGAGTTCGACAGGACGGTTCACGTCCCCGGCCGGTGGGCGACCGCCTGCATGCTCGGCGGCCCCGACGGGCGGACGCTGTTCATGGCGACCGCCGAGCACGAGGCAGGGCGCGGCTACATCGAGACCGTCGAGGTCGACGTTCCGAGGGCGGGCCGGCCGTGAGCACGCCCGCAGCCGCCGTCGAGACTGCGACGAAGACGCTCGCACGGTTCGCCGCCGAGCTTCGGTTCGACGCCGTGCCCGAGGACGTCGTCGAGGCCGCGAAGACGCTCGTGCTCGACTGTCTCGGTTGCACGCTCTACGCCTCGCGCCTGCCGTGGTCGAGGATCGTGCAGGACACCGTCGCTGCCGAAGGCGCCGCACCGGTCGCCGGCGTCTGGGGAACGGGGCTCTCGACGAGCCCGTCGCTCGCCGCGCTCGCGAACGGCACGGCGGGACACGGCTTCGAGATCGACGACGTCGATCACCGCTCGGGCCTGCACGTCTCGAGCGTCACCGTGCCGGTCGTGCTCGCGCTTGCAGAAGCCGAGAATGGAACGAGCGGACGCGACTTCCTCACCGCGGTTCTTGCCGGCGTCGAGGTCGGCGTTCGCGTCGGCATCGCGATCTCGCCGGGGCACTTCCTGCGCGGCTACCACCCGCAGGGCACGGTCGGCCCGATCGCAGCCGCCGCCGCTGCGGCACGTGCGCTTCGCCTCGACCCCGGCCAGACAGCGCATGCGCTCGGTGTCGCGGGCAGCATGGCCGGCGGCCTGATGGGCGCGCAGCAGGGCGGCATGATCAAGCGCTTCCACGCCGGGCTCGCCGGTCAGGGCGGCGTCGTCGCAGCTCAGCTTGCGGGCCGCGGCTTCACCGGCACGGACGACGTCTTCGACATCGACTTCGGCGGCTTCTGCTCGACGCTCGAGGGTGTACCCGGAGCGACGCAGCGGCTCGTCGCGCTCATGCCCGACGTCGGCGCCGAGTGGATGACGCCGAGCGTGGGGTACAAGCTGCACGCGAGCTGCGCGGCCAACCACTCGACGCTCGACGTGGTCCAGGATCTGCGTGCGCACCACGATCTGCGGCCGGAGAACGTGGCGTCGGTGAAGGTGACGACCTCGCACCACACATACGTGCACTGTGGCTGGCCGTATGTTCCCGGCGACGTCGTGAATGCCCAGATGAGCCTCCGTTACGGCGTCGCGGCGATGCTCGCGACCGGCAGCGCCTTCGTCGACCAGTACACAGACGATCGCCTCGCCGACCCGAGGCTGCTCGACCTCGCCCAGCGGGTCGAGGTGGAGGCGGACGAGGCGGTCGACCGGCTCGGGTCGGACAATAGGCACATTGTGAGAGTGGAGATCGTCATGCGAGATGGCGCGGTGCTCGACGGCCGCGCGAATCACCGGCGCGGCAGCCACTTCGCTCCCGTCGGTCGCGAGGAGATCGTGGCGAAGTTCCGTCAGCTCACCGACCCGCTCGAGGGCGTCGACGGTGAGTCCATCCTGAGCGCAGTGCTCGCGCTCGACGAGTCCGACACCGTCGAGCTGGCCGCGCTCCTACGAAACACGGGAGGCTCGTAAGCGAATGCCGAAATCTTCGCCAAGAGGAGCAACGTCCGCCGTGGCCAAGCGCGCTCGTCCGGCATCGGTCAGCGGCGCGCAGACGCTCTTGCGAGCGCTCGACATCCTCGACTGCTTTACGACCGAAGGCGGCTCGCTCACGCTCGCGGAGATCAGCCGCAGCGTGAAGCTGACGACGCCGACGACGCATCGGCTCCTCCGCGCGCTGACCCTGCGCGGCATGGTCGTCGACGACGGCAACCGGCACTACAGCCTCGGCCCGACGGTGATGCGCCTTGCGTCGGCGATCATGGACCGCGGCAACGACCTGATCGCGATCGGCACCCCGTCGCTCGAGCGGCTGCGCGCCGAGACGGGCGAGACGGTCAGTCTCCACATCGCGCTCGGCGAGAAGCGCGTCTGCGTCGCCGAGCTCGTCAGTCCCGAGCCGATCCGGATGGAATCGGGCGTCGGTCACGTCTATCCGCTGTATGCCGGCGCCGCGGGGAAGGTGCTCATCGCGTGGGACGAGGATCCGCTCGCGCGCGTGCCGCAGGATTTGTCTCGAGTTGGGCCGTCGACGATCGCCTCGCGCACCGAGCTCGAGCGCGAGCTCGCGGCCGTCAGGCGCCGCGGGTACGCGACGAGTGCCGGTGAGGTCGTGTCCGGCGCGTCCTCGCTCGCCGTCCCCGTGTTCGGCAACAACGGCACCGTCACGGCGGCGATCAACGTCGCCGGGCCGACGAGCCGGCTCGGTCGCACGACGATCGGCAAGCTCGCGCCGAAGGCACTCGAGGAGGCGCACCGGCTGATGGAGCTGCTCGCGTCGTCGGGCCCTCCGGCTCCGCCCGGGCGATCCGGCGGGTGAGCCCCCGGCGCTCGTCCGGCTCGTGACGTGGCGACGATGAGCTCGATCCGGGCAAGGCTCGCCGAGCAGCCCGAGGGCTACCGCATCCCCATCGGGAGGGTGCTGGCGATCTACGTGGGGTTGATGCTCGTCGTCTTCCTCGGCTCGACCGACCAGACGATCGTCGCCACAGCGCTGCCGCGCATCGTCGCCGAGATCGGCGGGCTTTCGCAGTACGCGTGGATCTTCACCGCGTACCTGCTCGCCGCGACGGTTTCCATCCCGGTGTACGGGAAGCTCGGCGATGTCTACGGCAAGCGCCCGATGTTGCTCGTGTCGGTCTCGGTCTTCCTGGTCGGCTCGGCGCTCTGCGGGCTGGCACGCTCGATGCCGGTGCTCGTCGCCTTCCGGGCGGTGCAGGGGCTCGGCGCGGGCGGTCTCGTACCGCTCGCCATGGCAACGGTGGGGTCGATCGTCCCGCTGCGCGATCGCGGCCGGTACCAAGGCTTCATCGTCGCGGCGTTTGCCGGAGGCGCGGGAGTCGGGCCGCTGCTCGGAGGCTTCATCGTCGATCGCAGCTCGTGGCCGTGGATCTTCTACGTGAACATTCCGTTCGGGCTGCTCGCGCTCGCGGTGATCTCCACGCGCATGTCGAACCCACCGCGGCAGATGAATCGTCCGGTCGACTGGGCCGGTGCCGGGATGCTCGCACTCACCTCGGTGTCGTTGATGCTCGGGCTTCTGTGGGGCGGCCGCGAGTACGCGTGGGGCTCGCCCGAGATCGTCGGAACGCTCGGCGCGGCGCTCTGCTTCGCCGTTGCGTTCGCGTTCGTCGAGCGCCGCGCTGTCGAGCCGATCCTGCCGCTGGACCTCTTGCGGAAGGCGGCAGTCGCTACGAGCGTCGCGAGTTACGCGCTCGGCGGGATGGTGATGCTCGGGTCGATCACGTACGTGCCGTTGTTCGTGCAAGGCGTGATCGGGCAGTCCGCCACCGAATCAGGCCTCGTTCTGTGGCCGCAGTTCCTCGGCACGTCGGTGACGAGCTTCTTCGTCGGTCACTGGATCGCCCGCCGCGGGCGTCTCCGGCCGACCGCGCTCCTCGGCCCTCTCGTGCTGACGTCGGGGATGATCCTTCTCTGGCGCCTCGGTCCGGGTGCGACGACGGGAGAAGTCGCGAGGGACACCGTGCTGACCGGGATCGGCTGGGGAATGATGGCGCAGGTCTTCATCCTCTCCGTTCAGAACGCCGTGCCGCGCTCGATGATCAGCTCGGCGACGGCGTTGATGGTGTTCTCTCGCTCCATGGGCGCGGCGCTCGGCGTGGCCGCAATGGGCGCAATCGTGAATCACGGGCTTCCCCGTGGGACGCGCCTCGATCCGGGTTCCCTCGGCGGGAGGCACACGGTCGCGCCGGCGGTGCGCGCGGTGCTCGCCCACGCGATCACGCCGGCGTTCTTCGCCGCAGCCTGCTTCGCAGCGCTCATCCTCCCGGTGGCCGCATTCGGGGTGCGCAACGTCGACCTGCGGCGGTCGGTCGACGACGAGACGCCCCCGGTGGGGGACGTCTCGGCCTCGACTGTCGGAGGGTCGAGCTAGGCGCCGACGGCAGACGCGCCGGCGGCGACGCGCGCAGCCGCTTCGCCGGCGATCCGGCCGAAGACCGCGCCGCGCATGAGCCCGGCCCCGGCGGGATAGTTCGCATAGAAGAACCCACCGGTGATCTCCCCGGTTGCGAAGAGGCCGGGGATCGGCTCGTTCGTCAGCCCGATCACGCGCGCGTCCTCGTCGATCTTGATCCCGCCGTACGTGAAGGTGATGCCGCACGCGATCACGTATGCCGTGTATGGAGGCTTCTCGAGCCGGAGCGCCCAGTTCGACTTGGGCAGATCGAGACCGCGTGTGCCCTTCCCGTCGAGGATCGTCGGATCGAAGTCTCCCTCTTGCACGGCAGCGTTGTACTCGTCGACCGTCTGCGTGAGCGCGGCGACGTCGAGGTTGAGCTTCTGTGCGAGCTCTTCGATCGAGTCCGCGACGATCGGGTTCTTGGTCGCCTTGGACGCGTGCGCGGCCGCGCGGCCGGTGCGCGATTCGCTGAGGTCGGTCGTGACCGGGACGATGTAGCCCGGTGTCGCCTCGACGACCAGCTCCGTCATCTGCGCGTCGAAGATCTGGTACGCGATTGCTCCGGGCTGGCGCAGTACCTCGATGCCGTTCTTCGCGTATGTGTACAGCTTGAAGTCAGAGCCTTCGTCGACGAAGCGTTGCGCGTGGATGTTGACCATGATCCCGAACATGTACGACGTGCGACTCGGCAGTGCTCTGAGCGCGAGGTCGCCAGTGTCGGGCGCGTACGCGTCGAGCGGAACCGCGTGCGCTGACGACCAGTTGCCGACGGGTTGCGCGCCGAGCTCGAGCACGCGGGCGAGAACCTCGCCGGTGTTGTATTGCGTGCCGCGTACGAGCGCCTGGTCCCAGCCCGGGCCGAGATAGCGGACGCGCATCTCCGGGTTCGCCTCGAAGCCGCCGCAGCCGAGCACCACGGCGCCGGCGTGCGCAGTCTTGACGCTGCCGCCCTGCCTGTAGACGACTCCTGCGACGCCGCCGTCCTCGTCGAGCACGAAGTCTTGGACTGCGGCGCCGTACTCGATCTCGACGCCGGCCGACGCTGCGGCGTCGAATAGCGTGTTCGAGAGGCCCTCTCCGCCGTCGACGGTCGAGAGCATCGCGTGGTCGGGCCAGACGCGCTTGCCGTCGCGGTGCTGCGACGTCGGGTAGAGCCGGAACTGCACGCCGTGGTCGCGAAGCCAGCACGCCGTCTCGAAGGAGAGGTCGACGGTCATCCTGATCAGTGTCGGGTCGCACCAGCCGTCGGAGAGACGGACGACGTCGTCGTAGTAGGCGTCGGCGTCGTACGGCTCCATGACGAAGGTGTCGTCGTCGGCTTCGGTGAGCGATGGGATGAGCTCGTGCACTGCGTCGCGTCCGTCCAGCGCGATGCGATAGAGGCCCCCGGTGAACCGCGTGTTGCCGCCGCGCAGCTCGAACGGCGCCTTCTCCAGCACGAGGACGGACGCACCCGCCTCACGAGCGGTGATCGCCGCGGAGAACGCGGCATTGCCCGCGCCGACGACGACGACGTCGTGCTTGGTCGAGACGCGTGCCATTGAGCCGACCTCCCAAAGCTTCTACAATATGGATGACCTCTCCACTTATTCTCCCAGCCCCCGGTCACACTGTCAAAGACGAGCACCGGCAACGCCGCCGCCGCTTCTGGTTTTACGGAGCGGCTCGCCGCGCGCGCGGCCGCATTCACGTTCGACGGCCTACGGCCGGAGCACGTCGAGCGGGCGCGTCACTGCCTGCTCGACTGCCTCGGTGTGACGGTCGCCGGTGCGCAGGAGCAGATCGGTCGCATCGTCCAGCAGGTCGCTCGAGCGGAAGGCGGCACACCGTGCGCGACGCTGATCGGCACGCCGCACCGTGCGGGGCCCCAGAGCGCGGCGCTTGCGAACGGCACGGCCGCGCACGCTCTCGACTACGACGACAGCAGCTTCTGGATGATCGGGCATCCGTCGGCTCCGGTCGTCGCTGCGGTCCTCGCGCTGGCAGAGCTGCGCGGGCTCGACGGCGAGGAGTTGGTCGTGGCGCTCGTCGCCGGGTACGAGGTCGCAGCACGCGTCGGGCTCGCGTGCGGCCAGGAGCACTACCTGGCCGGCTGGCACGCCACCGGGACGGTCGGCACCTTCGCGGCCGCTGCAGCCGCGGGGCGGGCGATCGGCCTGGATGCTGCGGCGATGGAGCAGGCGCTCGGCCTCGCGGCGACGCAGGCGGCGGGGCTCAAGGTGTCCTTCGGGACGATGGCGAAGCCGCTGCACGCCGGTCGCGCCGCTGCGGCTGGTGTCCTCTCGGCGCTGCTCGCCGAGCAAGGGCTCACGGCAGCGCGTGGCGCCATCGAGGCAGAACAGGGATTCGCCGCCACGCAGGCGCCGGGCTTCGACCACCGGCGACCGGACCGCGAGATGGGTGAACGGCTCGGCATCGAGTCGGTGCTCTTCAAGAAGCACGCATGCTGCGGCGGCACGCACGGCTCGATCAGCGCGCTGCGGCACCTCGTCGGCGACCGCTCGTTCGCCGCCTCGGACGTTCGCCGCGTTCGGGTGCGCGTCAGCCGGCAGATGCTCGACATCTGCGCGGTCGCCGAGCCCGTGAGCGGCACCGAGGGGAAGTTCAGCCTCCGTCATGTGGCGTCGCTCGTGCTCGCGGGACGCAGCACAGGC
This sequence comes from Actinomycetes bacterium, assembly GCA_025964535.1. Taxonomy (GTDB): domain Bacteria; phylum Actinomycetota; class Thermoleophilia; order Gaiellales; family Gaiellaceae; genus Palsa-739. The sequence goes on from JAOPYX010000042.1 coordinate 9,486, forward strand.
CCGACAGGGTTCACCGATGCTGCAGTGCGCGACGCGGATCTCTTGGCGTTGCGCGGGCGCGTCGAGGTCGCCGATTCCGGTCGCGCGACGGGACACGACACCGAGGTCACGCTCTGGCTGGCGGACGGGGACGCAATGACGGCGCAGTCGGATGCACGAATCGCCGCCGCGGACGACGAGCTCGCGCTCGAGTGGACGGCGCTCTGCGACAAGTTCGGCGAGCTGGTGGGGCCGGTGCTGGGTGCGACCGCGACCGCCGGTCTCGTCGCGTGTGTCGCAGGCGTGGGGCGCGGTTCGAGCCCCACCGATCTGCTCGCGCTGACCCGGCCTACCGCGGTCGCTCGGTGAGCTTCACCGCTTCTCTCTCCGAACGCATCGCCGCGTTCGAGCTCGACGATCTCGGGCCCGAGCATGTGGAACGCGTGCGGCACTGCCTGCTCGACTGGGTCGGCGTCACGATCGCCGGTGCGCAGGAGCCTGTCGCCCGCGCGGTGCACGGAGTCACCGCCGCGGGCGGGGAAGGCGATCCTTGCTCGATCGTCGGCACGGCGCATCGCGCGGGCTCGCAGGCTTGTGCACTCGCCAACGGCGCGGCTGCCCATGCTCACGACTACGACGACATCAGCTTCTGGATGCACGGGCACCCGTCGGTGCCGGTCGTCGCGGCCGTTCTCGCGATCGCAGAGCAGCGCGGGCTGACCGGCCGCGAAGTCGTCCCCGCGCTCGTCGCGGGGTACGAGGCCTGCGCCCGCGTGGGGCTCGCGGTCGACCTCGGCCATTCCCTCGCCGGCTGGCACGCGACAGGGACGGTCGGCGCCTTCGCGGCGGCGGCCGGGGCCGGCCGGGCGCTTGGGCTCGATGCGGCTGCCCTCGAGGTCGCGCTCGGGCTGGCGGCCACGCAAGCGGCCGGACTGAAGGTGTCGTTCGGGACGATGGCGAAGCCGCTGCACGGAGGCCTGGCCGCGGCGGCCGGCGTGCTCTCGGCGCTCCTCGCGGAGCAGGGGTTCACCGCGGCGCGCGATGCGATCGAGGGCCACCAGGGCTTCGCGGCGACGCAGGCGCCGGGCTTCGACGCGGACCGTCCCGACGCCGTCATGGACGGACGGCTCGGCCTCGAGTCGATCTCCTTCAAGAAGCACCCAGCGTGCGGCGGGACGCACGCGGCGATGGATGCGCTCGAACGCGCCTTCGCAGAGCACTCCCTCCGCGCCAACGACGTGCGGGCCGTCCAGCTCCGGGTCACGGGGCAGATGCTCGGCATCTGCTGCATCCCGGAGCCCGCCACGGGGCACGAGGGCATGTTCAGCGTCCGCCATGCCGCTGCGCTCGTGCTCGCTCGCCGTGGCACCGGTGTCGCCGGCTTCACCGACGAGGCCGTCCGCGATCCGGACGTCGTCGCGGCGCGCGAGCGCGTCGAGGTCGTGCAGCACCCGGAGCGGCCGACCGGCATTCGCACCGAGGTGCGGGTCCGGCTGCGCTCCGGCGACGAGCTCCTCTACGACGCGCCCCAAGCGGCGCCGGTGGACGACGACGAGCTGCCGCGTCAGTGGGAGGCGCTGTGCGTGAAGTTCGAGGATCTCGCCGGCCCGGTGATCGGCGAACGGGCTACCGGCGAGCTCGTCAGCCGCATCGGCCGCTTCGAGCACGAGGGGCCGGTCGGCGAGCTGCTCGCCCTGACGCGGCCGGATGCACCACCGACGCGATGGGAGGCCGTATGAGGCATGTCGCCCTCTTCTGGCAGCGCGCCTGAGCGACCTGCGCCGCGGCCAAGGAGTTCCTTGGCGAGCATGGGGTCGAGTACGAGTCGGTCGACCGCCACGACCCGGCGGGCCTCGAACGCTGGCGGGCCGCCGGCAGCCCACCCGTGCCCGCCGTCGAGGTGGACGGCGTCTCGACGCCGATCCTCCACATGAGCCAGCTCGCGGCCCTGCTCGGCATCCCCGCGCCGCCGGCGCTCGAGTCGACGCGGCTCGGGTACGACCTCCTGCTCGTCGTCGAGTCGTGGGCCGAGAACCTGCGGGCGCTCTCGTGGGAGCTGCTCATGGCTCCGACGTCGTCGCGCGGGCGCTCGCTGCGGAACCTGACGATGAATGCCGTGTATCCGATCTCCCTGTTGCCGGAGACCTGGGCGAGCGGGAACCTCGACTGGGGCGTCGTCGATCTCGACGAGCAACGCGCGGAGTCGTATACGACAACCCTGGAGCTTGCCGACTTCGCGCGGGGAGTGCACGCGACATGGGCCGTCTTCATGCTGGAGTCCGAGGAGGCGCTCGCGCTCGACGATCCCGTCGTGAGGACTCCACGCGGGCAGCTCCGCTACTCGGAGCTCCTCGCGTCGCACCGTTGGCACATCGCATTCCACCACCGGCAGATGGTGGAGTACCTCGCTGCCGCGGGCATCGACCCGGCGCATGCCTTCCGCGCGGAGCAGCTCGCGGGCCTGACGCTTCCGGCGACGGTGTTCTGACGAGCGCCCCTGGTTACAATGTGCAAGCACTTACCGCATCGTGGTAATCCCATCTCGGAGGCCCAGTGACCATCGTGCAGTCCGATCTCGTCCTGCCGCATGTCGGCGGCACGCGTGTCGCGCCCTCCGGCGCGACGACCGTCGAGCTCGTCAACCCGGCGACGGGAGCCGCGTTCGCCGAGGTGGCGTCATCCGATGCGGCGCAGCTCGACGCCGCAGTCGACGCGGCACACGCAGCGCAGCGCGAGTGGGCGCGCCTCGGGCCCGAACGCCGCGCGGCGCTGCTTTGGAAATGGGGCGAGCTCGTGCGCGCGGAGTCCGACGATCTCGCCGCCGCTGACACGCTGACGATGGGCAAGCCGTTGCACGAGACGCAGCGGGAGGCACCCTCGATCGCGAACCGCATCCGCTACTGGGCGGGGATGGCCGACAAGATCAACGGCCGCCAGCTGCCGATCATCCCGGGCCATCTCTCGTACACCGTGCGCGAGCCGCTCGGCGTGGTCGGGGTGATCATTCCGTGGAACGGGCCGATGGGCATGTTCGTCGGGCGCACGTCCGTGGCGCTCGCGTGCGGAAACGGCGTCGTCGCGAAGCCGTCGGAGACCACGCCGCTGTCGGCGCTCCGCCTGGCCGAGCTGACGGTGGAGGCCGGGATTCCGGCCGGGCTCGTGAACGTCGTCACCGGCGACGGTTCGGTCGGCGCGATGCTGGCAGCGCACCCGCGCGTCGAAGGCCTGCAGTTCACCGGCAGCGTCGAGACGGGTCGGAAGGTCGCGACGCTCGCGGCGCCGACGTTCAAGCAGGTCGTGCTCGAGCTCGGTGGCAAGGCACCGAACATCGTCTTCGCCGACGCCGACCTCGATGCGGCCGCCCGCGGCACCGCGTGGGGCGTCTTCTCGAACACCGGTCAGGCGTGCGTCGCCACGTCGCGTCTGCTCGTCGAGCGCTCCGTCGCCGACGAGGTCGTCGAGCGCATCGTCGCGATCGCGCGCGGCCTGAAGGTCGGAGATCCGAACGACCCGACGGTGCAGCTCGGGCCGCTCGCGTCGGAGCGGCAGCACGACCGGGTCTGCGACTACCTCAAGCTGGCGGTCGCAGAGCACGCGCGGGCGGCAGTCGGCGGATCACCGCTCCCCGGCCCCGGGTACTACGTCGAGCCGACGGTGTTCGTCGGCGTGGAGTCGCAGATGCGCATCGCGCGCGAGGAGATCTTCGGGCCCGTGCTGTCGGTCATCCCGTTCGACGGCGAGGCCGAGGCGGTCGAGCTGGCGAACTCGGTCGAGTTCGGGCTCTCGGCGAACATCTGGACGAGCGACGTCGGCCGCATGCTCCGCCTCGCCGACAGCCTCGACGCGGGGACGATCTGGGGCAATACCGCGCGCCTCTTGCATCCCGGCCTTCCGTTCGGCGGCTTCAAGGACAGCGGGCTCGGCAACGCGTCGGGCGAAGGCGCGCTCGAGGGCAACACGCGGCTGAAGCGGGTGTCGGTGCTCTACGGCGCGGACCTGCAGGGGCCCGGCTTCGGCGGATAGCGCCTCTAGGTGCGAACGGCGGGCTCGTACCGGAGCTTCGCGTGCTCCAGCGGCACCGGCGTCGGGTAGTCGCCCGTGAGGCACGCGCGGCAGAGCTCCGACTCGGGTCGCCGCGTCGCCGCGACGAGGCCGTCGTGCGAGATGTAGGCGAGCGAGGTTGCGCCGATGTAGTCGCGCACCTCGTCGACCGACTTCTTGTTCGCGATCAGCTCGTCGGGATCTGCGAGGTCGATGCCGTAGAAGCACTGGCCGACCACCGGCGGCGACGAGATGCGCACGTGCACCTCCGTCGCACCGGCGTCCTTCAGCATCTGCACGATCTGCTGCGTCGTGTTACCGCGCACGATCGAGTCGTCGACGACGACGACGCGCTTGCCCGACACCTCGGCGAGCGGGTTGAACTTCAGCTTGATGCCCTGCCGGCGCAGCTCCTGGTCGGGCTGGATGAACGTGCGGCCGACGTAGCGGTTCTTGATCAGCCCTTCGCTGAACGGGATCCCGAGCGCGCGCGAGAAGCCGATCGCGGCGGGGGTGCCCGAGTCGGGGATCGGCAGCACGAGGTCCGCGTCGACCGGCGCCTCTCGCGCGAGCTGCTCGCCCATGCGCAGGCGCGCGCTGTGCACCTCGATGCCCGCGAGCATCGTGTCGGGCCGCGCGAGATAGAAGAACTCGAAGATGCAGAGCGCGCCCGGTGACGCGGGCTCGACCGCCTGCACCGACTGCAGCCCCGTCTCGTCGATGACGACCGCCTCGCCGCGGCCCACCTCGCGCACGAAGTCCGCGCCGACGAGATCGAGCGCGCACGTCTCGGAGGCGACGACCCAGTCGTCGTGGATGCGTCCGAGCACGAGCGGGCGGAAGCCGTGCGGATCGCGGAACGCGACGAGCTTGCCCTCGGAGAGCGCGACGATCGAGTACGCGCCCTCGAGACGCTGCATTGCGTTGGCCACCGCATCGAGGAGCGGCGCCTCGTCGTTTGCGATCAGCGCCGCGATCACCTCGCTGTCGGAGGTCGCCTTCATCGTGACGCCGGACTCGCTGAGCTCGTCGCGCAACGCGGTCGCGTTGACGAGATTGCCGTTGTGACCGAGTGCGACCGTGCGCACCCCGCCGTGCTGCACGAGCGGTTGCGCATTCGACCACTGCGACGAGCCGGTTGTCGAGTAGCGCGTGTGCCCGATGGCCACCTGCCCCTGCAGGCCGTGCAGCTTCTGCTCGTCGAAGACCTGCGTCACGAGACCGAGATCGCGGAGCGCGGTGAGACGCCCCTGCTCGGAGACGGCGATGCCCGCCGACTCCTGGCCGCGGTGCTGGAGCGCGAACAGGCCGAAATACGTGAGCCGCGCGACGTCGCGCTCGCCTGCATAGACGCCGAAGACGCCGCACATGGGCTTACGCCACCCGCCCGATCTCGACGAAGCCGCGCGTGCCGAGCAGCTCCAGCTCCTCGGGGGCGACCGCGAGGATCGCGGCGCCGTGGCGCGGCTCGGCAGGCAGCTCGACGTCCGCCTCGCACCCGCTCCACCGAGCCGCTTCGGCGAGCGTGTGCGCGAGGCCGCCGTAGCCGACGTCGTGGGACAGGCTCAGGAGCGGTGCCGCTTTCCAGAGGAAGCGGATCAGCGCCGCCTCGGCGGCGAGGCTCGCCTCGGGCGCGCTCGCGAGCAGCACGACGTCGCCCGGCTGCCAGCGGCCCGGCACGAGACGAACGTCGGGGACGACCCCGACGCAGCCGACGACGGGGGTGGGCGGGATGGGCCGGCCGTCGGTCTCGTTGTAGAGCGACACGTTGCCCGACACGACGGGGATCCCGAGCGCCTCCGCAGCCTGCGCGATGCCCTCGATCGCCTGTGCGAGCTCATAGGCGATCTCCGGCTTCTCGGGATTGCCGAAGTTGAGGCAGTCGGTGAGCCCGATCGGCTCGCCGCCGGCGCACGCGACATTGCGCGCCGCGCCGAGCACCGCCTGGACACCGGCCTCGAACGGGTCGAGCTCGCCCGGCCGCGGGCCCTGTAGTGCAACCGCGATGCCTCGCAACGACGGCCGAAGGCGGAGCACGGCTGCGTCGAAGCCGGGACGGCGAACGGTGCGCGAGCCGACGAGCTGGTCGTACTGCTCGAACACCCACGTCTTGTCGCCGCGGTTCTCCTCGCTCAACGGCTCCGCCGGCTGCGCCTGCTCCCAGCTGTCCGGCTTGCGCTGCTCGATGTTGTACCGAGGGCATTCGTCGGTGAGGAGCCGCGCGGGGATCGAGCCGACGGCGACGCCGCCGTGCAGCGCGCGCAGGTCGCCGGTCTCGGTCACCTCGCCGATCGTCGTGCACGGGATCTCCCACCGCGCGCATACACGCGCGACCGCCTCGAGCATCTGCGGCCGGACGACCGCGACCATTCGCTCCTGCGACTCGGAGATCATGATCTCCCAGGGCTCCATGCCCTCTTCGCGCAGCGGTACACGGTCGAGGTTCACGTCGATGCCGATGCCGTCGCCCGCCATCTCCGAGAGCGAGGAGGCGAGCCCGGCGGCGCCGCAGTCCTGCAGCGACTCGACGAGGCCCGACTCGACGAGCTCGACGGAGACCTCGATCAGCTTCTTGCCCATGAAGGGATCGCCGACCTGCACCGTCGGGCGCTTGTCCGCGTCGTCCTCGCCGAGCTCCTGGCTCGCGAGCACGGACGCGCCGCCGATCCCGTCGCGTCCGGTCGTCGCGCCGTAGAGCACGACGAGATTCCCCGGGCCCTGCGCCTTGGCCGACTGCAGCCGGCCCGAGTCGATCAGGCCGACGCACATCGCATTGACGAGGCAGTTGCCGGCGTAGGCGTCGTGGAACACCGTCGCACCGCCGACGTTCGGCACGCCGACGCAATTGCCGTAGTGGCCGATGCCGCCGACGGCGCGCGAGAAGTGATAGTCGGGCTTGCCGAACCAGAGCCCGTCGAGCAGCGCAACCGGTCGCGCCCCCATGGCGATGATGTCGCGCAGGATGCCGCCGACCCCGGTGGCCGCCCCCTGAAACGGCTCGACCGCCGAGGGGTGGTTGTGCGACTCGACCTTGAACGCGACCGCCAGTCCCTCGCCGAGGTCGAGGACGCCGGCGTTCTCGCCGGGCCCCTGCAGAACGCGATCGCCGGACGACGGCAGCCTGCGCAGCAGCGGCGCCGAATGCTTGTAGCCGCAGTGCTCCGACCAGAGCAGCGAGAAGACCGCCAGCTCGAAATGGTTCGGGTCGCGGCCGAGGAGCTCCCGGATTCGGTCGGCTTCCCAGTCGGTGAGACCGAGAGCACGATGGAGAGGCTGTTCCGCGACCTGCGTCAGGTGACCCAGTCTAGCCGTGGGCGCAGACGGCCCCGCTCGTGCGTTACAAGGGGGTATGAGCCGTCGGTACCCCGCCATGCTCGCCGCCGTGGCGCTCCTCTGGGGCGCCTCCTTCATGTTCATCAAGATCGCCGTCCGCGAGCTCGCGCCCGCGACGCTCGTCGCGGGCCGGATCGGCGTCGCCGCCCTCACGCTGGCACTGATCGTCCCCTTCCTCACAGGCCGCCGGGAGACCGTCACGGCGCTCCGCGAGAACGCGCGCTGGCTCGTCGTCGTCGCCCTCGTCAGCATGGCGGTGCCGTTCTGGCTGCTGTCCTGGGGGGAGACCCGGATCGACTCCGGCCTCGCGTCGATCATCCAGGGGTCGGTGCCGATCTTCAATGCGGTGGCCGCGTTCGGCTTCTTCCGTGAGGTCAGGGTCACCGGTCTCCGGCTCGTCGGCGTGGCGATCGGGTTCGTCGGCGTGGCGCTCCTCGTCGGCGCGCAGCCACACGGGAAGGTGCTCGGCGCCTTCGCCGTCGTCGGCATGGCGCTTTGCTACGCGGTCGGCCAGCTGTTCGCGGGCCGGCACCTCACGGCGGTGCCGCCGCCCGTCGTCGCCCTCGCGACCACCGCGGTCTCGGCACTCGCAGTGCTGCCGTTCGGGATCGCGCAGGCGCCCGATCACGTCCCGCACTGGAAGACGATCGGCTCCGTGCTCGCGCTCGCGATCCCGTTGACCGCCTTCGCCTTCGTGCTCTTCTACGCGACCATTGCGGGCGCGGGCGCCGCATACGCCTCGCTCGTGACGTACCTCGTGCCTCCGATTGCGTTGCTCTATGGCGCGATTTTCCTCGGCGAGCGATTCGGGCCGGCCGCGATCGGCGGCCTTGCGCTCATCCTCGGCGGTGTCGCGCTCGGCACGGGACGTCTCCGGCTTCGGCGGCGGCCGCCGCTAGCCTCGGAGGCGTGAGCCGCCGGTACGTCGTCCTGCTCCTCGTGCTGGGAGCGATCTGGGGCTCCTCATATCTCTTCATCAAGGTCGGCGTTCGTGAGCTGTCCCCTGCGGCGCTGATCGAGATCCGCCTCGCGTGCGCCGTGCCCGTGCTGCTCGTCTTTGCGGCGTCGCGATCCGGCTGGCGTGCGATCGCGCAGGCGTGGCGGCCCGGGCTCGTGCTCGGCGTCATCAACGCGGCGCTGCCGTTCACGCTCATTGCCTGGGGCGAGAAGTACGTCGACTCCGGCGTCGCCGCGGTCGCGAACTCCTCGGTGCCGATCTTCGTCGCACTGCTCGCGGTCTGGTTCGCGCCCTCGGAGCGGTCGACCGGCCTGCGCCTCGTGGGGATCCTGCTCGGGCTTGTCGGCGTCACGATCCTCGCCGGCGTGCACCCCGCGGGAGGGTGGAAGGGCGCGATGGGGACGGGCGCCATCGTCGTGGCGTCGGTCTCCTATGCAGCTGCGAACCTCTATGCCGGCAAGCGGATGTCGGTCGGCGGCCCGGTGCTCGCCGCGTCCTCGATGGCGATTGCCTTCGTCGTGCTCCTGCCACTCGCGCTCGTGACGCTTCCGTCGCACGTGCCGGGCTGGAAGTCGGTCGGCTCAGCAGTCGTCCTCGGTCTCGCGGGAACAGCGCTGGCGCAGATCCTGTCGTACCGGATGATTCGCATCTACGGCTCGTCGCGGTCCGTGCTCGTCGCATACATGCTGCCGGCCTTCGCGCTCTTCTACGGCGCGGTGTTCCTCTCCGAGTCGCTGAGCCTGCAGAAGCTGGCCGGGCTCCTGCTCATCTCCGGCGGAGTCGGCCTCGGCTCCGGGGTCTGGCGCCTGGCCCGTCGCGAAGCGGTCGTCCAGGCGCCGTGACGATCTCGCGCACCGGCTACGTATGGGCGGCATGAAAACACTCATCGCCATCCTCGTGGTCGGCCTCGCTACAGCCGGCGCAGCGCTCGCCGTGAACCCGACCGAGACGGTCGAGGTGAAGGTGGCCGGCTCGCCGGTCACAGGCACGGCCACCGCCGGCGCGGCCGGCAAAGGCACCCGCGTCGTCTTCAAGCTGCGCGGCCTCGAGGCCGACGCGAAGCTGCGCGCCGTGTTCCACGCGGGTACGTGCGCGCGGCCCGGCGCGAGCTTCGCCGACGCCGGGTCGGCCGTCGCCGACGCGAAGGGCATCGCGTCCTGGACGGCCACGATCCGCTTCCACGGCGCGCCCGTGAGCTGGAAGACGGCCGCCGACGGTGGGCATCTGCTCGCGGTCGTCTCGGGCGGCAAGGTGGTGGGCTGCGGCGTCATCCCCGGCATGAGCTGAGCATTGGCTGCGACAATCCGGGCATGACGAGATACCTGCACACCATGGTCCGGATCACCGATCCGGCGAAGAGCCGCGCCTTCTACGAGGCACTCGGGCTCGAATTCCGCCGCGACATGGACATCGTCCGCGACGGCGAGACCGAGGCGACGAACTACTTCTTCGGTGTTCCCGGCCAGGACGAGGAGCTCGAGCTCACGTACAACCACGACGGCCGGACGTACGAGATCGGCACCGGCTACGGGCATGTCGCGTACTCGGTGGACGACCTCGAGGAGACCTTGGGCAAGCTGAAGGAGCAGGGCATCGAGCCCGAGCGCGAGCCGTATCGCGTGCGCGAGGGCGGTTCGCTCCTCTGCTTCGTCCGCGATCCCGACGACTACCGCATCGAGCTGATCGACCGCAGCGGGAAGTAGCCGCGCCAGGGATCCTGTTCAGAATCACGGACGCAAGGAGACGGAAGATGGAGTGGAAGCTCGAGCTGGTGATCGTCCCTGTGAGCGACGTCGACCGTGCGAAGGCGTTCTACGTCGAGCAGGCCGGTTTCGTTGCCGAGCACGATCACGTCATGACCGACGAGCTCCGGTTCGTCCAACTGACTCCGCCGGGGTCGGCGTGCTCGATCGCGATCGGAACGGGCATCACCGAATCGGCACCGGGCACCGCGCAGGTGCAGCTGGTCGTCGCGGACATCGAGGAGGCGCGGGCGCAACTCGTCGCTCGCGGCGTCGACGCCGGGGACGTTCAGGTCTTCCCATGGGGCTCGTTCGTCTACTTCCAAGATCCTGACGGCAACCGGATCGCGGTGCAACAGATGCCGCCACGCCCGTCTCCGGCGGCCTGATCGCGGCTGCGCTGGTACAACAGCCGTAATGGCTTCTTCCGCCAAGGGGATCGATGCTCCGGCCGTCGACGTCGTCGACGAGTTGGTGGCCCACAACCGTGCGTTCGCGGCGCGACTCGGCCGCGGCCACCTCGACATCCATCCGTCGCGCCGGCTCGCGATCGTGACCTGCATGGACTCCCGCTTCGACGTCTTCGCGGCGCTCGGGCTGGGGCAGGGCGAGGCGCATGTGTTGCGCAATGCGGGCGGCGTCATCACCGACGACGTCATCCGCTCGCTCGCGATCTCCCAGCGCCGGCTCGGGACCGAGGAGATCCTGCTCATCCATCACACCGACTGCGGCCTCCAGGCAATCACCGACGACGGCTTCCGGGCAGAGCTCCAGCAGGCCACGGGGATGGCTCCGTCGTTCGCCATCGAGTCCTACACCGACGTCGACGAGAACGTGCGACAGTCGATCGCCCGGGTTCGCAGCTCCCCGTTCGTGCTGCATCGCGACCGCGTGCGCGGATTCGTCTACGACGTCGACACCGGCCTGCTTCGCGAGGTCACCATTCCGGCGCTGGCGTAGAGACCTCCGGGGTGCGGTCGCACGTGTAATGAGGCAGATCGTGCTCCTTCGCGGCGTCAATCTCGGCCCGAGCCGGCGGCTCGCGATGGGCGATCTGCGGACGCTGCTGACGAGCCTCGGCTACGACGATGCGCGCACACTCCTGCAGAGCGGCAACGTCGTGCTCACGACGGGCAAGAAGCCCGCCACGCTGAAGGCTGAGCTCGAGCAGCACATCGCCGCCGGCTTCGGCCTCGAGACGGAGGTGTTCGTGCGGACGCGCGACGAGCTCGCCGACGTGGTCGCGCGCAATCCGCTGCGGGGCGTCGCCGTCAATCCTTCCCGCTACCTCGTGAGCTTCCTCTCGGGCGAGCCGGAAGCCGACCGCGTGCGCGAGCTTGCAACCGTCGCTGTCGCGCCGGAGGGCCTGGCCACCAGCGGGCGCGAGATCTACTCCTGGCACCCGAACGGGATCCGCGACTCGAAGCTCGCGAGGCTGCTCGCGAAGGAGCGTCTCGGCGTCAGCGCGACCGCACGCAACTGGAACACCGTGACGAAGCTGCTCGCGCTCGCGGACGCGTAGATCGTTGCGGCCGATCCCTGAAGTGGCGTAGATTCGAGCGCATGGCGACGGCCGACGAGCGGCTCAAGGAGTTCTACGAGCTCCGTGCGACAGAGGAGCCGGCCAGCGATCCGGAGGCTCTCCTTCGCTTCGACAAGGCACTTGCAGCCGCCGATCTTCGGTCGGGAGAGCGCGTGCTGGATCTCGGGTCGAAGCACGGTGGCCTGGCGACGCGTGCGCGCAACGCCGGGCTCGACATCGAGTACACCGGTCTCGATCTGAGCGAGGAGAACGTACGCGCGGCCGCGACGCTTTCGCTCGACGTACGGCAGGCGGACATCACGAAGCACCTGCCGGTGGCAGACGCGGCATACGACTGCATCTTCGCGCTCGAGCTTCTCGAGCATCTGACGTCGCCCCTCACGCTTCTCGAAGAGATGCGACGCGTCCTCGCGGCCGACGGCCGCGCCGTCATCTCGGTTCCGAGTCCCTACAGCTGGGTCGAGGTCTTCCGCGAGCTGTTCCATCGGCACGACCCGGAGGGGCACCTCAACGCCTTCACCACTCCAGTCATGCAGAACCTCGTCGCGCTCGCAGGCTTCCGAGTCGAGCGGACGTTGGGCACCTCGATCAGGATCCCGAAGACGCTTCGTCTGATCTCGACGAACTCGATCTTGGCGCGGTCGCGGTTGTACGTGATCCGGCCGGCCGACCGCGTCGTCTTCGCCGGACGCGAGCTCGCCGACATGAGGTCGTAGTCGAGCTACCGATCGGCCGGCTGGAAGAGCTCGATCGGGTTGCCGGAGGGATCGTCGAAGACGATCTGCGAGCCGCCGGGACCGCGCACGATGTCGTTGCGGAATCTGATTCCCGCTTGGCGTAGCCGCTCGACCTCGCTCTTGATGTCGTCGACGAGCAGATGGATGCGATTCCAGCCGCCGGGCTCAGGGCGCCGTCCGTCCGGCATCGGGCGCCCGGCGGAGCTGGTCGGGCCGCTCAGTAGAAGCCGGAGGTTTCCCCGTGCGATGTCGGCAAACGCGGGCGGCGAGCTCGAGAGAAGCTCGAAGCCGAGATGGACCGTGTAGAAGTCGGCTGCGGCATCGACGTCGTCGACGATGTAGCGCACGTGGACCATTCCGTCGTCTGACATTGCAGCGTCGATTATGGCGCGCGAGCGGCGTGACGTGTCGCCTAGGCGCCGAGCGCCTCGAGCACGCCGGTCGTGCGCAACGTGGCGCTAACGGTTCTGAAGCGTGTCGAGCCCGATCGCGAGCGCGACGGCGAGACGCCGGTCGAGCAGCCGCTCGTGGTCGCCTGAGACGTCGAGCACGTACCGGTCGCGGAGCTGGAACTTCCGGTCCATCTTCCCGATCGCCTTGCCGTCGATGTGGAGATCGAAGTTGTAGGGGATCGGGATGAGGCCGCCGACGTCCGGCACGAAGTCGATCAGGCGGCGCGCGATCGCCATCGGGAGGCTGCGCTCGCGCGCGACGGCGACCTCCTGATTGGAGGCGTCGCGGACGCGCCACGTCGAGCGGATGAGCGAAGCGCGGAACTGATGCTCGAGTGCGCCGATCTGCTTGTTGCCCGCGTACACGTCGTAGCGCGAGCCACCGAGATCGAGGATGTTGCGGGCCTTGATCTGGAAGAGCTCCTCGGTCTCCTGCTCGTCGGAGTAGAAGCGGATGTCCTCCTTGATCGCCAGCTTCTTCTGGCGAACGAAGGCGACGGGAGGCCCGGCGGGCGTGTCACCGGCGGCGAGCGGCGTGATCCGGTACAGGTTCGCGATCGGCCGGACGAGCTGGTCGACCAGGTACCGGTCGGAGTCGAAGCCTTCCACGCGGCCCACCTTAGATGGTGGACGTGGGCGATGGAGCGCTACAGGTCGAGGACGGCGACGAGTGCGTCGACCACGCGCGGGTCGAACTGCGTGCCGGCGCAGGCATGAAGCTCGGCGAGCGCGAGCCCGACCGGAAGCGCCTTGCGGTACGCGCGATCCGTCGTCATCGCGCTCCATGCGTCACACGCGCACACGATCCGCGCCTCGAAGGGGATCGCCTCGCCGGCGAGACCGTCCGGGTATCCGCCGCCGTCCCAATGCTCGTGACACGAGCGGACGATTCCGCCGACGTCGCCGAGAAGTCCGCCGATCTGCTCGAGCATCGTCTGCCCGACGATCGTGTGCGTGTTCATCAACGCGCGCTCGGTGTTGTCGAGCGGGCCTGGCTTGTTGATGATGTCCGGGGGAATCTTCACCTTGCCGACGTCGTGGAGGAGCGCGGCGAACTCCGCTCGTTGCCGCTCTTTCGGATCGAGACCGAGCCGGTCGGCGACGCCGACCACGAGCCCGACCACGTCACGACTGTGCGCGCCGGTGTACTCGTCGTCCGCCTCGATCACATCGCCGAGCAGCATCGCTGTGCCCCTATATGCATGACCCAGCTCGAGCGCATGGTCGATTCGCACTTGACGTTCGCGCGCGAAAACCTGGAGCAAGACGACGAGCGGAAGCACGACGAGCACGGCCCACACACGCTCTCCTGCGGCGATCGCCACGACAAGCCCGACCGGGGCGAGTGCGGCGTCGACGAGAAACGCCACCCGCATCGAACGCGCGTGCTCCACGAGGGAGACGCCGAAGGCCGTATGCGACCAGATCGCGCCGGGGATGAAGTCGGCGCCGAACTGGGCCGCGAGAGCCCCAAGGTACAGCGGGACGTATGTCCACGACGGCGCGCCCGCAGCAGCGAGGCTGAGGACGAGCACCGGGCCGACCGAATGCCATGCGTCCACAAGGGAGAAATGCGCTTTGCTCGGCGCGAACGTTCCGCGTGCGAAATCCGGCAACTTGCTGAGGAGAAGCCCCGCTGCCACGAGCAGCGGGACGCTCCGAGGTGGCAGCGTGAACAGCATGGGCACGAGCACGAGCTGGGTCGGGAGGACCCACATGTTGCTGACCTCGAACCGCACGCGCGAGACGGCGGCGTAGGCGACGACCGCTACGACCGCTGCGGCCGGCGAGAAGTGCCGCACAGGCGGCAGGAACACGGCGGCGCCGGCCGCCGTGGCCAGGAACGCTCCGGCGAGCACGACGGCGATGAGCCCCTCGGAGCCCGAGAGGTTCCGGCGTGCGCGCATGCGCGCACGCGCAACGAGCTCCGTTCCGAGCTCATTGGTGCGATGGGGGATTGCCGCAGGGGTCTCGACGCTAGACACGTCACATTCCTGATCGGCATTCCGAGAAGTGGATTGACCCCAGGGGCGCCGATCGCTCGGTTCGGGAGATTCGCGTAACCCAAAGGGTGATGCCGCTCGTGACGCCGCCGCACAAGGTGAGACCAGTTTCCTGCGGACGAAATTTGAGGTGAAAACTGTGGCGGCATTATTTGTACGGCGGCTCAGCGTTGCGCTTGGCGTGGCACTGTCTGCAACGGCTTTGGCGGTTCCGGCGGCGAGCGCCAAGAGCTCCGGACTCGGTGATCTACTGGGCGGGCTCCTCAACGCGAACTGCAATTCGAGCGGCTCGCAGGTCTTTGCGCAGTGGGCCGACTACGCGAATTACTTCCTCGCGCCGAACGGCGGCTTCGAGAACGGCTCCACGGGCTGGTCGCTCGGCGGCGGCGCCTCGGTCGTCGCCGGCAACGAGCCGTTCTACACAAGCGGGGCGCATTCGCTGTCGCTCCCGAGCGGCAGCACGGCGACGAGCCCGACGACGTGCATCGGAGCGGGCGACCTGTTCGTCCGGATGTTCGGCGCAGACAGAGGCGGAGCCGACTCGGGCCTCCATGTTCGCGTCGTGTGGTACGGGCTCCTGAACAAGGTGCTCGGTATCTCCGACTTCAACACGTATGCGCCGGGGAGCGACTGGTCCCCGACCGACAAGCTGAGCTCCAGCGGCGGCTCGATTGCGATCTCGCTGCTGCCGATCATCGGCTCGACGTCTGCGCGCGTCCAGCTCACACCCATCGGCTCCGGGAGCCGCTGGCTGATCGACGACCTCTACATCGATCCCTCCAGCATCCGCGGCTAGCCACCCGGGTTTCCTTGCCGCGGGGAAACGACGGAACGTCGGGGGAAGGCGGCACACGCTCGTGCCACCTTCCCCGTCGACGTTTCACCGTGCTCTTGGCACGAAGCTGACACACCTCTGTGACACCTTCGCCGTTAGGTTCGCTGCATGGCGACCACGAAGACGGCGACACCCTGGGGCACCGCGGAGCTCGTCGAGGAGCTGACCGTCCGTCAGCAGGCCGGCGACCGGCGCTTCGCGTCGGTCGTGCAACTACTCGAGACTGCGCGCGGCGAGCGGCTCGTGCGGTTCGCGTACTCCACCGACGGCACGACACGGCGCGGACCGGTGACGCTCCGTGCGCGCGACATCGAGAAGCTGCACGCCGCGCTTGCGCAGCATCCGGCGCTGGCGGCAGCGCTCGAATTGGGAGGAGGTTAGACCAGTGTGAGCGCGTGATCGCGTGCAGACTCGACGAGCGACGCGAGGATGAGCGCGCCGTCGGCGGAGCCGAGCAACGGATCGACTGCGTGCTCGGGGTGCGGCATCAGCCCCATCACGTTGCCGCGCT
>JAOPYX010000058.1 GCA_025964535.1 Actinomycetes bacterium
TGCGCCGCCGTGGCATCGACGTCGTGCCGTTCAAGGCGCAGAACATGTCGAACAACGCGCGTGTCGTCGCCGGCGGCGAGATCGGCACCGCGCAGTACCTCCAGGCGCTTGCCGCAGGCGTCGAGCCGGACGTGCGGATGAATCCGGTGCTGGTGAAGCCAGAGGGAGACAACCGCAGCCAGGTCGTGATCCTCGGTCGTCCCGACCTCGAGCTGAGCCGACTGCCGTGGCGGGAGCGCCGCGGCGCGCTCTGGCCGGTTGTCGCCGACGCACTTGCGTCGCTGCAGGCGGAGCACGAGCTCGTGCTGCTCGAAGGAGCAGGCAGTCCGGCAGAGATCAATCTCCGCGATACCGATCTCGCCAACATGCGCAGCGCCAAGGCGGCGCAGGCACGCGTTTTGCTCGTCGCCGACATCGACCGCGGCGGCGCGTTCGCGCATCTCTACGGCACCTGGGCGCTTCTCCCGGAGGACGAGCGGGCACTGCTGCGCGGGTTCATCCTGAACAAGTTCCGCGGCGACGCCTCGCTGCTCCCGCCGGCACCGGCGCAGCTCGAGGGCCTGACCGGCGTGCCGACGGTCGGCGTGCTGCCCTGGCTCGATCATGGATTGCCGGATGAGGACGGCGCGTTCGTCACGCGTCGCAACGGCGCAGGGCCTGTCGTCGCGATCGTCCGCTATCCGACCGCCTCGAACCTCGACGAGTTCAAGTCGCTCGAGGAGGTCGCACGCGTTCGCTGGGCGACCGTGCCGGCCGACCTCGATGACGCGGCGTTCGTCGTCCTTCCCGGATCGAAGCACGTCGCCGCCGATCTCGCGTGGCTGCGGCGCACGGGCCTCGCCGACGCAGTGACGCACTCGACGGCGCCGCTGCTCGCCATCTGCGGCGGGATGCAGATGCTCGGTGCGCAGCTCGAGGATCCTGAGGGGATCGACGGAAGCGCGGACGGCCTCGCTCTGCTCCCGCTGCGAACGCTCTTCCAGCGGGAGAAGACGACGCGAGCGACCCACGCGCGTTTCGCACGCCTCGATGGTCCCTGGCGCGGCCTCTCTGGTGCCGAGCTGCATGGCTACGAGATCCGTCACGGTGAGACATCCGCCGAAGGGCCGGTCGTGGAGGCGCTGCCGAACGGGCTCGGCTATGCGGCCGGCCGTGTTCTCGCGATCGCCGTGCACGGCGTCTTCGAGCAACGGCACCTCGTGGAGGCGCTGCTGGGCACCGCGCCCGAGGCATCGCTCGAGGCGGTGTTCGACGGGCTCGCCGACGCCGTCGAGGAGCACCTCGACCTGGACGCGGTGCTCGCGTGAAGAAGGCCATCCTCGTGGGCTGGCTCGCCGATCGCGCGTTCGGCGATCCGGTGCGGTTTCATCCCGTGGCCGGCTTCGGCAACGTCGCCGGCGCGCTGGAGCGGCTCGTCTGGCGCCCGCGCCGCGCCGCGGGTCTCGTTCACACCGTCGTGCTCGTCCTGTCCGTTGCGCTGCTCGCTCGTCGACGACACGCGTGGTTCCGTGCGGTCGTCGTCTGGACCGCGCTCGGCGGCCGATCGCTCGAGCGCGCTGCCCTGGCGCTTGCGGATGCGCTTCGAGCCGGTGACGTCGTAGGTGCCCGCGCCCTCGCACCTGCGCTCGTCGGTCGCGACCCGTCGCAACTCGATGCGCCGGAGCTCAGCCGGGCGGCGGTCGAATCCGTCGCCGAGAACACGAGCGACGCGGTCGTGGCGTCGCTCTTCTGGGCAGCAGTCGGCGGAGCACCCGCGGTCGCGGCGCACCGGGCCGTGAACACGCTCGACGCGATGGTCGGACACAAGCACGAGCGCTATCGCGAGTTCGGCTGGTTCGCCGCGCGTCTCGACGATGCGGTGAACTGGCCGGCGGCAACATTGACCGTGATCCTGGCGACGCTCGCGGCGCCGCTCGTCGGCGGCTCTCCGACGGCAGCGTGGCGGGCGGCATGGCGTGACGGTCGCGCCCATCCGAGCCCGAACGCAGGACGCGTCGAGGGCGCGTTTGCCGGCGCGCTCGGCATCCGCCTCGGAGGCGTGAATCGCTACGCGCACGGGCTCGAGCGCCGCGCCGATCTCGGCAACGGCCCCGCGCCGGCGGTCGAAGACATCGCGCGCGCCGTGAAGCTGGCGCGCATCGTCGGCGGTGGCGCGCTTGCGCTCGCACTCGTGGCGGCGCGGCGATGACGCTGCGTCTGCACGGCGACACGCTCGCCCGCGGCGCCCTGCTCGACTTCGCGGTCAACGTCTGGCCGGCGAGGCCGGCCGAGCTCGATCGTGCACTGGAGCGTGCGCTCGCACGGTCGAGTGGCTACCCCGACGAGACGCGTGCGCGCGACGCGGTCGCGGCCCGTCACAGTCGGCGCCGGGACGAGGTGCTCCTGCTGAACGGCGCCTGCGAGGCGTTCTGGCTGCTCGCGCACGCGTTGCGGCCGAAGCACGCCGCGGTGGTACACCCCTCGTTCACGGAGGCCGAAGCCGCCCTGGTCGCCGTCGGGTGTGAGGTGGAGCGAGTGTTCCGCGAGCCGGAAGCGTGGACGTTCGACCCTGCGGCGGTTCCCGCCGACGCGGAGCTCGTCGTCGTCGGCAATCCCAACAATCCCACGGGCGGTATCGATCCGTCGCTGCAGGCGGCCGGCCTCGTCGTGGTGGACGCATCCTTCTCCGACTTCGTCCCGTTCGAGCCGAACGGCGACGTCGTGATTCGCAGTCTCACGAAGCTGTGGTCGCTGGCCGGCATTCGCGCCGGCTATCTGCTCGCTCCCGCGGAGGTCGTCGCGCGCCTGGAGGCTCAGCGCCAGCCGTGGAGCGTGAACGCCCTCGCGTGCGCGGCGCTCGAGCTCTGCGCAGCCGACGCGGCGACGCCGGCGCGGGTTGCGGCCGAGGTGGCGGAGGCCCGCGCGGAGCTGCTCGCCTCGCTCGAGTCGCTCCCGCTTCGCGTCTGGCCCGGCGTCGCGAACTTCCTACTCGTGGAGCTGGAGGATGGGCACCGTGTCGTCGACGATCTGCACGCTCGTGGCATCGCGGTACGCCCGTGCGCGAGCTTCCCGGGGCTCGACGAGCGATACATCCGGATTGCGGTGCGGACACGTTCCGACAACGAGCAGCTCGTCGCCGCGCTCGCGGAGGTCGTGTGACGCTCGTCGTGCTCGTCGGCGGAGCCCGAAGCGGCAAGTCGCGCCTCGCGCTCGACCGTGCGACGCGAGAGGCCGCGCCCGTCGTGTTCGTCGCAACCGGCGAGGCGGGCGACGACGAGATGGCCGCCCGCATCGAGCGTCACCGCGAAGAGCGGCCGGCGGAGTGGCGGACGATCGAAGAGCCCGTCGAGCTCGAGCGTGCGCTGCACGCCGTCCCCGCCGGCGCGACGGCCGTCGTGGACTGCCTTTCGCTGTGGGTCGCGAATGTCTTCGAGACGAGACCGGTCGAAGAGCTCGCCGCCGCGGCGGCCCGTGTGGCTTCCGCTCGCAGCGGGCTCACGATCGCCGTCACGAACGAGGTCGGCTTCGGAATCGTCCCGGACAATGCGCTCGCGCGTGCCTATCGCGATGCGCTCGGTTGGGTGAACGCCACGTGGGTCGAAGCAGCCGACGAGGCATATCTGGTGGTCGCCGGTCGTACCCTGAGGCTCACGTGATCGACGCCGACGCATACGCGGCCGCGCGGCGGGCCTTCGACGCCAAGACGAAGCCGCGCGACAGCCTTGGCCGCATCGAGGAGCTCGGCTGCCGTCTTGCGGGTATCCGCGGCTTCGTCCCGGAACGGCTCGAGGCGGCGATCGTCGTTGCCGCCGGCGATCACGGTGTTGCGGCGGAAGGCGTCTCTGCCTATCCGCAGGAAGTGACGGCGCAGATGGTCGCCAACTTCGCCTCGGGCGGAGCGGCGATCAACGTGCTGGCACGTCAGGCGGGTGCCCGCCTCGTCGTGGTCGACGCGGGTGTCGCGGTGCCATTCGAGCACGAGAGCGTTCGCAGCCTCAGGATCGGTGCCGGCACTGCCAACCTCGCGATAGGGCCTGCGATGACGGACGGGGAGTGCCGCGCGGCATTGGCCGCGGGCCGCGCTCTCGTCGAGGAGCTCGGCGACGTGGACGTGATCGCGCTCGGTGAGATGGGCATCGGCAACACCACCGCGGCGAGTGCGCTGACCGCTGCACTGCTCGACCTCGAGCCGGCGCTCGTGTGCGGTCGCGGCACCGGGCTCGACGACGAAGGGCTCGCCAAGAAGATCGACACGGCTCGGCGTGCGCTCGTTGCGAATGTCGGCGGCGACCCTCTGACTGCGCTCGGCGGCTTCGAGATCGCTTTCCTCGCAGGCGTCGCGATCGGCTGCGCGGAACGGCGCGTCGCGGTGTTGCTCGACGGCTTCATCACCACCGCGGCGGCGCTCGCCGCGGTACGCATCGAGCCTGCCGTGGCGGACGTCCTGATCGCGTCGCACCGCTCGCCCGAGCCCGGGCATGCGCGGGCGCTCGAGGCGCTCGGCCTCGAGCCGCTTCTCGATCTCGGTCTTCGGCTGGGCGAGGCATCCGGCGCCGCGCTCGCGTTGCCGCTCCTCCACGCGTCCATCGCGCTGCTGCGCGACATGGCGACGTTCGCCGATGCCGGCGTCACCGATGCAGGGCGGTAGCACGGAGTTACGAGCGTTCGCCGCGGCGATCGCGTTCCTCACGCGTGTGCCCATCGGTCGCGCCGTCGAGCTCGATGCGGCGGACGTCGGGCGCGGTGCTGCGCTGTTCCCGCTCGTTGGAGCAGGTGTCGGTCTCGTCGTCGGCGGCGTGACGGTCGGGCTCCGGGGACCGTTGACGCCGGCGCTGGCGGCCGTGCTCGGTCTGGCGGCCGGCGCGGTCGTGACGGGCGTGCTCCACCTCGACGCGCTCGCAGACACGGCGGATGCGCTCGGCGCCGCGACGCGTGAACGCGCACTCGAGATCATGCGCGACCACTCCGTCGGCGCGTACGGCGCGGTCGCGCTCGTGCTCGATCTGGGCGCGAAAGCGGTCGCCCTCGCGACGCTGGCTGGGAGGCCCCATTTCCTGGCGTACGTGGTCTGTGCAGCGGCCGCGGGCAGAGTGGCGCCCGTGCTCCTGTCGGCGGCCCTGCCGTATGCGCGGGCCGGCGGAGGCCTGGGTCGTGCGCTCGGGCAGACAGGCTGGGCGCGTTGCGCAGTCGCCTTCGCGCTCGCGGCGGCCATCTGCCTCGCGGTAGCGGGTCGCAACGGCGCGATTCTCTTCGCGGTCGCCGTCGCGTTGAGCGTCGCGGCGATTCCGGTCGCTCGTCGCTGGCTGGGCGGGATCACCGGCGACGTGCTCGGCGCGACGGTCGAGCTGTCGGAGCTGGCTGCACTCGTCGCCGCCGTCGCACTGACGTGAGCCGGCTGATCCTCGTCCGTCACGCGGAGCCGGTCGACGACGCGCACGGGCTCTGCTACGGCAGCCTCGACTTCGGCATCTCGCCGGCCGGCCACGAGCATGCGCGTCGAATCGCGACCGCGCTCGAGGGCATCGATTACGGTGCCGTGTATGCAAGCCCGCGCCGCCGAGCGCGCGAGACGGCAGAGCCGCTCGCGCTCGTGCAAGGCCTGGAGGTCGTCATCGACGACGATGTGCGCGAGATCGACTTCGGCGACTTCGAGGGGCGCCGCTACGAGGAGATCGAAGCGGCTGAGCCCGTCCTGTACCGCGAGTGGATGGAGTCGCCGACGACGGTCCGCTTCCCCGGCGGCGAAAGCTATACCGACGTGAGCGTCCGAGCCGTCGGCGCGTTCGAGCGGATCCGAGCCGCGCATTCTTGCGCAGTCGTGGTCACGCACGGCGGGGTCATCCGGGCCGGGCTCGCAGCGTGGCTCGCGATGCCCGGCCCGGCGATCTTCAGGCTCGGCCAGAGCTACGGCGGGCTCACGGTCGTCGACTGGGTGGAAGACATCCCGCTCGTTCGGCTGATGAACGGAGAGAGCATCACACGATGAAACCCGACGCCGTCGCCCGCGCGGAGCGCATCCTCGGCATCGACGCCGAGACGTGGGCGCGCGTCGTGAGCCGCGGCTATTCGGTGAACGAGCACTGGACGGTGGGCTTCGCCGACGGCAGCCGCGCGTTCCTCAAGCTTGCGAGCGTCGACCCGAGCCCGCAGTGGGTTCGCGACGAGCAGCATGTGTTCGAGTGCGTCGACGGGCCGTTCATGCCGCGCTTGCTCGGCTTCGACGACGGAGACCGGCCGCTGCTCATCCTCGAGGACATGCTTCCGGAGGCGCGCTGGCCGCCGCCGTGGCAACCGGGAGACGTCGACGCGGTGGTGGCCGCACTCAGCGAGGTGTCGTCGGCACCGGTCGAGGGCGAGCTGCCACTGCTTGCAGAGGACTCCATGGTGGGATGGAGGGAGGTTGCGGAGGATCCGGCGCCATTTCTTTCGCTCCGGATCGTCTCGGCCGCATGGCTCGAGCGCTGTTTGCCCGTGCTGCTCGAGGCCGCCGATTCGGCGTTGCTCGACGGCGCCTCGCTCGTGCACCGCGACGTCCGCAGCGACAACCTCTGTCTGCGCGACGGTCGTGCAGTGCTCCTCGACTGGAATCACGCATGCATCGGCAACCCTGCGTTCGACGTCGCTTTCTGGTTGCCGAGCCTCAGGCTCGAAGGAGGCCCCGATCCGGCGACATTCGGTGTCGACGAGATGGCCGTCTTCGTCGCCGGCTTCTTCGCGGCGCAGGCGGGACTGCCGGCGCCCGAGGGCGCGCCGCGCGTGCGCAGCTTCCAGCGCGCGCAGCTCGAGGTGGCGCTTCCGTGGGCTTCGTCGACGCTGGGCCTCCCGCTACGCTGATCAGTGGCGCGCATGCGCCGACCTATGGCCGACTGACGATCAGAACCCGCTCTCTCGCCGCTTCAGCGGCTCGTTCTCGTCAGGAGGTTCATCTTTTGCGTTCGCTCGGCACCATCGCCGCCGCAGGCGTCACGAAATCGCACGGAGCCCATGTCGTCCTCGCAGACGTCGGCCTCGTCGTGCCCCCACGCGCGCGGATCGGGCTCGTCGGGGCGAACGGCGCCGGCAAGTCGACGCTGCTCCGCCTACTGGCCGGGCTCGACGCAACCGACGGCGGCACGATTCGGCGCAACCCACCGACGCTCGCCGTCGGCCATCTGCCGCAGGAGCGGGATCCGCTGCCGGGCGAGACGCTGCACGGTTATCTCACCCGCCGTACAGGCGTCGGCGCGGCCACAGAGCTGATGGACGGGCTTGCTGCCCGGCTCGGTGCGGAACCCGATTTGGCGATGCTCTACTCCGAGGCGCTCGACGCATACCTCGAGCGGGGCGGTACCGACTTCGATGCGCGCGCGTCCGCGGTGCTCGCCGAGCTCGGCCTCGGCGTCGATCTCGAGCGCCCGCTCGCAGGTCTCTCCGGCGGCGAGGCGGCGCGGGCGGCTCTCGCATCGATCCTGCTCAGCCGCTTCGACGTGCTCCTGCTCGACGAGCCGACGAACGACCTCGACTTCGCCGGGCTCGAGCGGCTCGAGGGATTCCTCGGTGGCTTCGACGGCTCCGCCGTGATCGTCTCGCACGACCGTGCATTCCTCGATCGCACGGTCATGCGCATCGTGGAGCTCGACGAATGGACGCACGGGGCGCGCGAGTACGCCGGTGGCTGGAGCGAGTACGAGGCCGAGCGCGAGCGCCGGCGCGCACGCCACTACGAGCGCTGGCGGGGCTACGTCTCCGAGAAGGAGCGCGTCGAGGAGCAGGCCCAACGTATGCAGCACTGGGAGGAGCGCGGCTACGGGCAAGGTCGCAAGAAGAAGAAGTCGAAGGACGTGAAGAAGGCGTTCGCGAACAAGCTCGACCGCCTCGACGCCGTCGAGAAGCCGTACGAGCCGTGGCAGCTACGCCTGGGTCTCGCAGCCGCGTCGCGCAGCGGTGATGTGGTCGTGCGGCTCGAGCGCGCCGAGGTCGTACGTGGTGCGTTTCGGCTCGGCCCGCTCGATCTCGAGGTGAGCTGGGGCGAACGGCTCGCGATCACCGGCGCGAACGGCAGCGGCAAGACGACCTTGCTCGACGCGCTGCTCGGCCGGCTTCCGCTCCAGGCAGGCACGCGCTGGGCCGGGCCCGGCGTCGTGCTCGGCGACCTCGAGCAGCGGCGCCGGACGTTCGCCGCCGCCGAGCCTCTGCTCGACGCCTTCGTACGCGAGAGCGGGCTCCTGGTCGAGGAGGCGCGTACGCTCCTCGCGAAGTTCGATCTCGGCGCGGATGACGTCTTGCGCGCGGGCGTCTCGCTCTCGCCGGGCGAGCGGACGCGTGCGGTGCTCGCTCTGCTCTCTGCCCGCGGCGTCAACTGCCTCGTGCTCGACGAGCCGACGAACCACCTCGACGTCGAGGCGATCGAGGAGCTGGAGCGAGCCCTCGGCGAGTACGACGGGACCGCGCTGCTCGTCACGCACGACCGCCTCTTCTTGGAGCGCTTCGACGCGACACGTACGATCGAGCTGTAGATGGCGACCGCTTCCATCCTCACGATCGGGAACGAGCTGGTGTCCGGCGACGTCCCGAACACGAACGGGTCGTGGCTGGCGAAGCGGCTTGCGCCGCTCGGCGTCTCTGTGCGCATGCTCGCCGCCCTGCCGGACGAGATCGAGCAGATCGCGGAGTTCGTGCGCGACGAGGCCGCGCGCGTCGACTTTCTGCTGGTGACGGGAGGTCTCGGCGGCACGCCCGACGATCTCACGCGTGAGGCGATCGCCCGCGCGTTCGGTGTCGAGCAGGTAGAGCAACCGGAGCTGGCCGCGGGTTTACGCGCTCGCTTCACGCGTGATCCGGACTACGTCGCGCGGTGGGCGCAGTTGCCGGCGGGAAGCCGCGCGTTACCGAATCCGCGGGGAGGCGCGCCCGGGTTCGCGATCGACAACGTCTACGTTCTGCCAGGCCTGCCGTCGGAGATGGAGGCGATGTTCGACGCGATCTTCGAGGAGTTCAGGCGTGGCAGCCCGATCGGCGCATGGCGGCGCGTCTATCGAACGCGCGAGAGCGAGATCGCGCCGGCGATGGTCGAGGCGGGCGAGCGGTGGCCCCGCGTGCTGATCGGTTCCTATCCGAGCTTCGGCCCTGATGGGCCGCATGTCGAGGTGGTCGTGAAGTCGAGTGACGCCGACGAGCTGCGCGACGCGTCCGAGTGGCTCGAGGCGGAGCTTCAGCGCTCCGTGAACAGCGCCGCTGACGGCAGGTAGAACGCCGCGACCGCGAACGTCAGGCCGACGCTCGCGAGTGGGCTGAGGAATGCGACGAGGAACACGAGGCTGTACATCGGTACGCCGGGGTTGAACGCGCGGGAGATCGCGCGGACGGTCGAGTCGGGGACGCTCTCGTCGATCAGGCGGCGTCCCCTGCTCGCGTAGCGCCACCAGGTGTTGTAGACGATCGACATCACGACGAACGTCGCGACGTAGGCAAGGACCGCCGCCTGCTCACCGGGTTTCTGGAGGTACTGCGCGACGAGCTTCGTCGGGAACGGCAAGAAGCCGACGACGATCAGCAGCAGCAGGTTGAGGAAGAGCAGCGTCCGATCCACGCGCGCGATCGTCTGTAGGCAGTAGTGATGGTTGATCCAGATGATCCCGATCGTGAGGAAGCTCGTCGC
>JAOPYX010000087.1 GCA_025964535.1 Actinomycetes bacterium
GTGTACTGCATCTGCTCCGACGGCGACCTGATGGAAGGGATCTCGAGCGAGGCGGCGTCGATCGCCGGCACGCTCGGCCTCGGGAAGCTCGTCTACTTCTACGACGACAACCACATCACGATCGACGGCACGACGACGATCTCGTTCACCGAGGACCGCAGGCTGCGCTTCGAGGCGCAGGGCTGGCACGTGCAGCAGGTCGACGACGCGAACGATCTCGGCGCGCTCCGCGAGGCGATCGCTGCCGCGCAGGCGGAGATGGCGCGGCCGTCGATGATCGTCGTGCGCTCGCACATCGGCTACGGCGCCCCCAACGCGATCGACACCGCCGGCGCCCACGGTGCACCGCTCGGCGAGGAAGAGGTGCGCGCAACGAAGGTGGCGCTCGGCTGGGATCCGGACGCGAAGTTCGTCGTTCCCGACGAGGTGCGCGAGCACATGAACGGCATCGAGCGCGGGATCGCACTCGAAGAGGCGTGGCAGAAGAAGCTGTCCGTGTGGTCGGCGAAGTACCCGGGCCTGCGCGAGGACTGGGATCAGGTGCACACCGGCAAGCCGCGGCCGGGCTGGGTCGAGGCGCTGCCGGAGTTCGCAGACGGGGAGAGCGTCGCGACGCGCGATGTCGGCGCGAAGGTGATGGAGGCGTTCAAGCGCTACACGCCGACCATGATCGGCGGCGCGGCCGATCTCGTGGAGTCGACGAAGACCGAGTTCAAGGGCGGCGGCGTCTTCTCTGCGACGCACGCCGGCCGCAACATCGCGTTCGGCATCCGCGAGCACGGGATGGGCGCGATCGTCAACGGCATCTCGCTACACAACGGGATGCTCAAGCCCTACGGCTCGACGTTCCTCATCTTCTCCGACTACATGCGGCCGGCGGTCCGCCTTTCGGCGCTGTCGAAGCTGCAAGTGGTGTGGGCCTGGACGCACGACTCGGTGGCGCTCGGCGAGGACGGCCCGACGCATCAGCCGGTCGAGCACTACGCCGCGTTGCGCGCGATCCCGAACTTCTGGTTCGTCCGGCCTGCGGACGCGACCGAGACCGTCGGCGCCTGGAAGGTCGCGCTCGAGCGCGAGGACGGGCCGGTCGGGCTCGCGCTTTCGCGCCAGAAGCTGCCGACGCTCGAGGGCACCCGGCGCGACTCCGTCGCCCGTGGCGCGTACGTGGTCTGGGAGGCGGAGGAGTCGAACGGGCTGCCCGAGCTGATCCTGATCGCGTCCGGTTCCGAGGTCGGGCTTGCAGTCGACGCAGGGAAGCGGCTCGGCGAGCAAGGCGTCGAGGTGCGCGTCGTGTCGATGCCGTGCTGGGAGCTCTTCGAGGCCCAGCCGTCCGACTACCGCGACGAGGTGCTGCCGCCCGACGTGACTGCGCGCCTCTCCGTCGAGGCCGGCGTCGCGCTCGGCTGGAAGAAGTGGGTCGGTGACGAGGGCGACTCGATCTCGATCGAGCACTTCGGCGCATCGGCGCCCGGCAACGTCGTGCTCGAGAAGTTCGGCTACACGGTCGACAACGTCGTTGCGCGGGCCCTGGCACTGCGCACACGCGTTTCGTGAGTGCAGGAGGGTGAGCGGCTCGTGCGGACGTTCCTTCAGGCGATGACCGGCGGCGGCGCGTGAAGGTCGCCGTCGCCTTCGACCATCGCGGCGTGCGGCTCCGGGACGTGGTGATGGAGACGCTGACGGCGGAAGGACATGAGATCGTCGACCTCGGTACTCACACCGACGCCCACCGGGTCGATTATCCGGACAAGGCGAGGGAAATCGGCGACGCCGTGACGAGCGGCAGTGCCGAACGCGGCGTCCTCGTCTGCGGCAGCGGCGTCGGCGCGTCGGTCGCCGCCTGCAAGATCGCCGGCATTCGCGCTGCAATCTGTCACGACGCCTACTCGGCACATCAAGGCGTCGAGCACGACGACATGAACATTCTCTGTCTCGGCTCCGAAGTGGTCGGGCCGAGCCTCGCTGCCGAGCTCGTGCACGCGTTCCTCGGGGCACAATTCGACGGCGGCGAGCGTTATGTACAGCGGCTGGAGAAAGTGGCCGCGATGGAAAGGACGATGGCACATGACTGAATCGAATTTGCACAAGCTGAGCGCGAGAGGCCAGTCGGTC
The DNA here is from genome assembly GCA_025964535.1 of Actinomycetes bacterium. Lineage (GTDB taxonomy): Bacteria > Actinomycetota > Thermoleophilia > Gaiellales > Gaiellaceae > Palsa-739. Next base: position 2,113 of record JAOPYX010000087.1, read on the forward strand.
TGGATCGACTCGCTGTCCCGGCAGATGCTCGAATCCGGCGCGCTGAAGACGCTGATGACGAACGACGCGGTCGTCGGAGTGACGACGAATCCGACGATCTTCCAGAAGGCGATCTCGCAGGGCGACGCCTACGACGAGCAGCTGAAGGAGCTGCTGGAGACCGAGAGCGATCCGAAGGAGATCTTCCTCCAGCTCTCTGCGCGCGACGTCGAAGCAGCACTCGACCTGCTCGCGCCCGTACACGAGAAGAACCCGCAGGACGGCTACGTCTCGTGGGAGGTCGATCCGACGCTTGCGTACGACCGCGAAGGGACGTTCGACGAGGCGATGCGTCTCTTCGAGTGGATTCCGAAGTCGAACCTCTACGTGAAGATCCCGGCCACGAAGCCGGGTCTCGGCGCGATCGAGGAGTGCGTCGCTCACGGCAAGAACATCAACGTCACGCTGATCTTCTCGCTCGAGCGCTACCGCGAGGTCGTCGAGGCGTACCTCCGTGGCCTCGAGCGACTCGTCGCGCGCGGCGGCGATCCCAAGGGCGTCCATTCCGTTGCGAGCTTCTTCGTCTCCCGCGTCGACTCGGAGGGCGACAAACGTCTCGAGGCCGTCGGCTCGAAGGAAGCGCTCGCGCTACGCGGCAAGCTTGCGATCGCGAACGCCAAGCTCGCGTACGAGCACTTCCAGGAGGCGTTCTCGGGTGAGCGGTGGGAGTTCCTCGCGGGCAAGGGAGCGAACGTCCAGCGACCGCTCTGGGCTTCGACGTCGACGAAGAACCCCGAGTACCGCGACGTGATGTACGTCGAGGAGCTCGTCGGGCCGAACACGGTCAACACGATGCCCGAGGAGACGATCCGCGCCTTCCAGGATCACGGCGAGGTGCGCGGCGACACGGTGACCGAAGGGCTCGCCGAGGCTCACACGCTGCTCGAGCAGCTCGCCAAGCTGGGCGTCGACTACGGCGACATCACGGAGACGCTCGAGCTCGAAGGGGTCCAGAAGTTCGCCGACTCGTTCGAGGAGTTGCTCGACGGAGTGCGGTCGAAGCGCGGGCAGCTCGCTGCCGCATAACGCCGTGGACCGGGCTGAGCTCATCGACCGGATCTGGCAGCGCGATGCGACCGTCTGGACCGGCGCCGACGAGGCGAAGTGGCTCGGCTGGCTCGATGAGCCGGCCCGGATGCGCGAGCGTGTCGGCGACATCGTCGCGTTCGCGGACGAGGTCGCCGATGACGGCCTCGACGCGATTGTCCTCCTCGGCATGGGCGGGTCCAGCCTGGCGCCGGAGGTGTTGCGGCGGACCTTCGGTAGCGAGGCGTTCCATGTGCTCGACACGACGCATCCGGCGGCAATCCGCAGGCTAGAGGCGTCGATCGACCTCGATCGCACGCTGTTCATCTCTGCCTCCAAGTCGGGCTCGACGCTCGAGACGCGCTCGCACACCGACTACTTCTGGGAGCGCGTCGGCAAGCGGGGCGCGTCGTTCGTCGCGATCACCGATCCCGGCTCGGAGCTCGAGCGAACGGCGGTCGAGCGGGGTTTTCGTCGCGTCTTCAACGGCGAGCCCACGATCGGCGGCCGCTACTCGGCCCTTTCGCCCTTCGGCATCGTGCCGGCCGCGCTGATGGGCATCGACATCGAGCGGCTGCTTGCGAACGCCGGCCGGATGACCGACCTCTGCCGCAAGGCGGACGGCAACCCGGGGTACGAGCTCGGCCGGGAGCTCGCCACCGGCTGGCAGCAAGGACGCGACAAGGTGTGCATCGCGGAGACGGACGGCAGCTTCGGCCTCTGGGCGGAGCAGCTGATCGCCGAGTCCACCGGCAAGCAGGGCAAGGGCCTCGTGCCCGCGCCGGGTGAGTCGCCGGACGGCCCCGACCGCCAGGCCGCCACGCCGCAGATTGCCGACCCCTACGCCTTGGCGGGCGAGTTCTTCCGCTGGGAGTTCGCGGTCGCGGTCGTCGGCTCGTATCTCGAGATCAACCCCTTCGACCAGCCCGACGTGCAAGCCGCGAAGGACAAGACGAACGAGGTGCTCTCCACCGGCGCCGAGCCCGAGGTCGAGCTCGAAGGCTCGATCGACACCTTGCTCGCGCAGGCGAAGGAGCGCGACTACGTCTGCGTGCAGGCGTTCATCGAGCCCACCGAGGAGAACGACCGCCGCATCGACGACCTCGTCCGCAAGCTGCGGCGGCGGAGCGGGCTCGTCGTGACGCACGGCTACGGCCCCCGGTATCTCCACTCCACGGGCCAGCTGCACAAGGGTGGGCCGAACACGGGGCTCTTCCTCCAGGTCGTCGACGACCCGGGCGACGAGCTCCCGATTCCCGGCAAGCCGTTCGGCTTCCGCCGGCTGATTCGCGCGCAGGCCGCCGGCGACTATGCCTCGCTCCAGGAGCGAGGCCGTCGCGTCGCGCGTATCCACATCGAAGACAGCTGAGCGAGCGAAGGAGCATCGAATGCAACTCGGGATGATCGGCCTCGGACGGATGGGCAACGGTATGACGGACCGGCTGCGCGAAAAGGGCCACGACGTCAAGACATACGACCCGGAGGTCGAGTCGCGCACGGCCGGATCGCTCGAGGAGCTGAAGGCGCAGCTCGACGCGCCGCGCGCCTTCTGGATGATGGTTCCCGCCGGCGAGGTCACCGAGGCGGTCTTCCAGGATCTGCTGAAGCTCGCCGACAAGGGCGACACGATCGTCGACGGAGGCAACTCGAACTTCCGCGATTCGCAGCGCCGCAACAAGGAGGCGCAGGAGCACGGCCTGTACTTCGTCGACGCCGGCGTCTCGGGCGGCATCTGGGGCCTCGAGGTCGGGTTCTGCCTGATGGTGGGGGGCGACCCCGAGCCCGTGCAGCGGCTCGAGCCGATCTTCGAATCGCTCGCCCCCGAGGGCGGCTATGCCCACGTCGGCGCATCCGGTGCCGGGCACTTCACGAAGATGATCCACAACGGAATCGAGTACGGGCTCATGCAGGCGTACGCCGAAGGCTTCGAGATCATGGAGCACTCCGAGTTCGGCCTCGATCTCACCGAGATCGCCGGCATCTGGCGCTACGGCTCGGTCGTCCGCTCGTGGCTGCTCGAGCTCCTGCACACCGCGTTCGAGCAGCACGGAGGGAACCTCGAGGACATCGCGCCGTACGTCGAGGACTCGGGAGAGGGACGCTGGACGATCCACGAGGCGATCGCCGAGAACGTGCCTGCACCGGTCATCTCGGCGGCGCTCTTTGCGCGCTTCGCGTCGCGCGACGAGATCAACTTCTCCGCGAAGGTCTCCGCCGCGCTCCGCAACCAGTTCGGCGGGCACGCGATCAAGGCCATGGCAGAGGCGGAGACGCAGTCCGCGGATCCGCGGTCGCACTGATGGCGGTCGGAGACCGGCAGGAGGAGTTGGTGGAGAACCCGCTCCTCGAGGGCCTGACGCTGCGGCGCACGCCCGACCCGTGTGCGCTCGTCATCTTCGGCGCATCGGGCGATCTCACGCACCGGAAGCTCATGCCGGCGCTGTATTCGTTGATGCTCCGCCGTCTGCTCCCTCCGCGCTTCGCGATCGTCGGCGTTGCACGCAGCGAGGCCGACGACGAGGCGTTCCGCGGGGACATGAAGGACGCGGTGCAGAAGCATGCCCGCGACGAGTTCCGCGAAGACGTCTGGGACGAGCTCGCGGCGTCGCTGTACTACATGTCGACCGACTTCGCGGACGACGCCGGTGAGGACCGGCTTGCCGCGCTGCTCGCCGACCTCGACGAGAAGCACGATCTCGGCGGCAACCGCGTGTACTACCTCGCGGTTCCGCCTGCTGCATATCCGACGATCGTCGATGCGCTCGGCAAGCGGCGCACGGAGAAGGGTTGGACGCGACTGATCGTCGAGAAGCCATTCGGCTACGACCTCGAGTCGGCCCGGCAGCTCAACGCGCTGCTGTGGGAGCACTTCGCCGAGAACGAGATCTTCCGCATCGATCACTACCTCGGCAAGGAGACGGTCCAGAACATGCTCGCGCTGCGGTTCGCGAACGGCATCTTCGAGCCGATCTGGAACAGGCAGTTCATCGATCACGTGCAGATCACCGTCGCCGAGACGATCGGCATCGAAGGGCGCGCCGCGTACTACGAGCGGGCCGGCGCGATCCGCGACATCTTCCAGAATCATCTGCTTCAGCTGCTCGCCCTCACGGCGATGGAGCCGCCGATCGACTTCACCGCCGAGTCGGTGCGAAACGAGAAGGTCAAGGTGCTGAAGTCGATCCACACGCCCGGTCCGAAGTCGATCGTGCGCGGCCAGTACGGCCGCGGGTTCATCGAGGGCGTCGAGGTCCCGGCCTACCGCGAGGAGCCGGGCGTCGCGCCGGATTCGATGACGGAGAC
>JAOPYX010000092.1 GCA_025964535.1 Actinomycetes bacterium
AACGAGAAGGGCTACGGCTTCATCGAGCGCGAAGGTGGCGACGATGTGTTCGTGCATTTCTCGGCGATCGGCATGGAAGGCTACAAGTCGCTGACCGAAGGCCAGCGTGTGTCGTTCGAGGTTGTGCAAGGCCAGAAGGGCGCACAGGCCGCGAACGTCCAGGCCGTCTAGAGAACCGTCGGACCCACGTTGTGAAGAGGCCCCGACAGGGGCCTCTTCCGTTTTCTGGAAGGATTTTCGAATGGCGAACATCGATCGCGATCAGGTCCTGCACGTCGCCCGGCTGGCGCGCCTCGAGCTGCGCGAGGAAGAGGTCGAACGCCTCGGCGCACAGCTGAACGACATCCTGGCCGCGGTCTCGAAGGTGTCCGAGCTCGACCTCTCCGACGTTCCTCCGACGTCGCATCCGCTCGACGTCGTCAACGTCTGGGCCGAGGACGAGCCGCGGCCGTGTCTGCCTGTCGAAGAGGCGCTCGCAAACGCGCCTGAGCGCGAGGGCAACTACTTCAAGGTGCCGCCGGGAGGCCCCGCGTGATCGACACCCTCCGCCTCACGGCCGAGGAGGCCGCCCGTCTGCTGCGCGAGAAGGAGGTCTCCGGCGCCGAGCTCTACGCGGCGTACCGAGCGGCAATCGACGAGCGCGACCCGGAGCTCCACGCCTACCTTCACGTCTGCGAGGACGAGGGAGGTGAGGGGATCCCGATCGCGATCAAGGACGTGATCGGCACGCGCGGCATCCCCACGACCGCCGGCTCGAAGATCCTCGAGAACTACGTCCCGGTCTACGACGCGACGGTGATCGAGCGCTGCAAGGCGCACGGCCTGCGCGTGCTCGGAAAGACGAACACCGACGAGTTCGCCATGGGCTCGTCGACCGAGAACTCGGCGTACGGCCCGACGAAGAACCCGTGGGACCCGACGCGCGTACCCGGCGGCTCGGGAGGCGGCTCGGCGGCCGCCGTGTCCGCGGGACTGGCGCCGTGGGCGCTCGGCTCCGACACGGGCGGCTCGATCAAGCAGCCCTCCGCGCTCTGCGGCAACGTCGGCCTGCGGCCGACGTACGGCACCGTCTCGCGCTACGGCGCCGTGGCGTTCGCCTCGAGCCTCGACCAGATCGGTCCCGTCGCGCGCAACGTGCGCGACTGCGCCTATCTCTACTCGATCATCGCGGGTCGCGACCCTGCGGACTCGACGACGGTCGAGCTGCCGGAGCCGGTCGCGCTGCCGGAAGGCGAGGACATGAAGGGACTGCGTGTCGGTGTGCCGCGCGAGTTCAACGAGCACGAGGCGATCGAGCCCGGCGTGCGCGACGCCGTGCAGCGCGCGATCGAGTTGTGTCGCGAGCTCGGCGCCGAGGTGGGCGACTGCTCGCTGCCGAGCTCCGTCGAGTACGGGCTGCCGTGCTACTACCTCATCGCTCCCGCCGAGGCGTCGTCGAATCTCGCGCGTTACGACGGCGTGCGCTACGGCTACCGCTCAGCCAACGGCCGCGACCGCCTCGAGATGTACGAGCGCACCCGCGACGAGGGCTTCGGCGAGGAGCCGAAGCGCCGCATCATGATCGGAACGTATGCGCTCTCGGCCGGCTACTACGACGCGTATTACGGCCAGGCGCAGAAGGTGCGAACCGTCCTCGCGCGCGAGCACGCGCAGGCGTTCGAACGCTTCGACGTGCTCATCTCGCCGACCTCACCAAGCGTTGCATTCGAGCTCGGCTCACGGTCGCAGAATCCGCTGGCGATGTACCTCAGCGACCTGCTCACGATCCCGTCGTGCATGGCAGGCCTGCCCGGCCTGAACATCCCGTGCGGGCTCTCCGAAGGGCTGCCGGTCGGCTTGCAGCTGATCGGGCCCCAGTTCTCCGAGAATGTGTTGTTTCGCGTGGGCTACGCCCTGGAAACGGCGATTGGTTTTGATGCCGTCCCGACGAGGCTCAGGTGACCGAGAAGAAGACGTTCGAAGATCCGGCGGCCGACTTCGTACCCGCGGTGGAGCGCGTGTTCGGTGTGAAGCCGCGCGTGCTTGACGGGTCGCGTGCCGTGCTCGTCGGCGACGTGAAGCTGACGCTCGAGGCGGGGGAGCGCGAGCTCTGGCTCGTGCGCGTCCTTCCGCCGGCGCTCGAGGACTGGATCACCATGGTCGAGGTCGAGGGCGACATCGAGGCCGCCGTGCGTGCGGCGAAGGAGCGCCTCGCCGATGTCTGAGTGGGAGATCGTCGTCGGGCTCGAGGTGCATGCGCACCTGAAGACGCGCACGAAGATGTTCTGCCGGTGCGAGCTCGAATACGGCGCCGCCGAGAACACGCGCACATGCCCCGTGTGCCTCGCGCATCCGGGCGCACTGCCTGTCGTGAACGGCCGTGCGATCGAGTACACGATCAAGCTGGGTCTGGCGCTCGAGTGCGAGATCGCATCGAACGCCGTCTTCGCACGCAAGAACTACTTCTACCCCGACCTGCCGAAGGGGTACCAGATCAGCCAGTACGAGGCACCGCTCTGCGGCCCGGGCCGGCTCGTCGTCCCGACCGCCGACGGCGACGAGGTCGTGCGCATCGTGCGCGCGCACCTCGAGGAAGACGCGGCGAAGACGCTGCACGCCGGCGGCGCCACCGGACGATCCGTCGGCGCGGAGTACTCGCTCGTCGACTTCAACCGCGGGGGTACGCCGCTGCTCGAGATCGTCAGCGAGCCGGACCTGCGCTCATCCGAGGCGGCGCTGCGTTTCCTGCGGCTGTTGCGGCAGACGATCGTCGAGCTCGGCATCTCGGACGCCGAGATGGAGAAGGGCACGATGCGCGCGGACGTGAACGTCTCGGTGCGGAAGCGTGGGGAGGAGGGCTATCGCCCGCGCTGGGAGTTGAAGAACATGAACTCGTTCACGTTCATCGGCCGCGGCATCGAGGCTGCGGCACGCGAGCAGATCGCGGCGTACGAGCGAGGCGAGACGCTCCAGCAGTCGACCTACGACTACGAGCCCGACACCGACCGGCTGACGGTGCATCGCTCCAAGGAGGAGGCGGACGACTATCGCTACTTCCCCGAGCCCGACCTCGTGCCCATCGAGCCGCCCGCCGAGCTCGTCGAGCGGTTGCGCGCCGAGGTGCCCGATCCGCCGGGTGCGCGCATCCGCCGTCTCGAGCCCGCGGTCGGCTTCGACGTGGCGTACGCGCTCGTCACGACGGAGCGGGACCTCCTGTACGCCGGTCTCGTGGCCGACGGTGTCGAGCCGCGTCTCGCGGCGAATTGGGTCATGAACGACTTCGCCGCCACCGGCGACGATCCGGGCGCCGTCGACGTCGCAGGCATGGCCGCCGTCCTGAAGACACCGGGCCTCACGCGGGACGCGCTTGCGGAGGCGACCGCTGCGAGCGCGCAGCCGGGGTTCTCGGCCGCCGACTACACGAGCCGAACGGCCGTCAGCGACGCGTCCGAGCTCGGGCCTGCGATCGACGCCGTGCTCGCCGCGAACCCTCAGCAGGTCGAGACATATCGCGGCGGCAAGGAGGGCGTGCTCGGCTTCCTCGTCGGCCAGGTCATGAAGGAGACGCAGGGGAAGGCCGACGCGAAGGTCGTCAACCAGCTGCTGCGCGAGAAGCTGACTCAGGACGCCTAGGCAGGTCGTCGAGCTCGCTGAGGCTCGGTGCGTTGCGGATCGACGGATTCAGCGTGCCGAGCACGCAGAGCAGCAGCATGAGCGCCGCGTAGGCTGCGACCGTCTCGCGCGCGGAGAAGGCGTGCAGGAGGAACCCGGCCGAGAGCGGGCCGAAGGCCGCGGTGCACAGTGCGATCGTGCGGGCGACGCTCCCCACGCGGCCCGTCAGACGATCGGGCACGACAGCTGTGCGATACCCGATCACGGCGGCGTTTACGGCCGGGTTGTAGAGCGCCATCGGGATGCAGCCGGCGAGCAGCACGTACACGCTCGGCTTCAAGAGGAAGATGGCGAAGCCGAGCTGCAGCCAGAAGCTGCCGACGATGAGTGTGCGCATCGAGAGAGCACGAGAGAGACGCGGCGCCGCGACCGAGCCGAGCAATGAGCAGGCGCCGAACGTCGCGATCAGCGCGCCGATCTCGCCGCCCGACAGTCCCTGTCGGCGGCCGACGACGATCAGGACGAGGAAGAGCCCCTCGTAGACGAGGTTCCCGAACGAGAAGATCAGCGCGCAGTCACGGAAGAAGCGGTGTCGCCACAGCCAGCGAACGCCCTCGACGAGCTCTGCGCGGAGGGCCGCCGGATGTTCCCTTCTCTCTTCCTGGAATGGCGTGCGCATCGCGAGGAGCGACGCGAGCGAGAACGCGTACGACACGACGTCGGCGACGAACGGCAGCGCGCGTCCGAGGCCGAACAGCGATCCACCGAGCGGCGGCGCGACGATTGTCACCGTCGACCAGCGCGCCTGCTCCGCTGCCGCAGCAGCGGGCATCTGCGATGCCGGAACGACCGAGCGCATCGCTCCGAGCTCGGCGACGTTGAAGAAGACGTGCATCGAGCCCTCGACGAAGGCGACGAGCGCGATCTGTACGACCGAGATCCGGTCGACCGCGAGCGCCGCGAGGAGCGAGCCGAGAGCGACGACCCGCACCGCGTCCGCCGCGATCATGATCCGCTTGCGCGGGAGGCGGTCGGCAGCGACGCCTGCGACGAGCCCGAGCAGCGGCCACGGCACGATGCGCGCGAAGCCGACGATGCCCGCCTGCGCCGGCGAGTGTGTCACCGCGAGCACGAGCAGGGGATACGCGATGGCCGTCGACTCGGAGCCGATGGTCGAGAGCGTCTGCCCCAGTTGGAGCAGGACGAAGTCCCGGTTGCGACGGAGTGGGACGAGCGTCACGCGAGCGCCGGATCGACCTGGAGCAGACGCTCGTCCCGGCGTTCGAGCAGCGACCGCATCAGGCTGCGCGGAAGACGCGGAAGTCGCCGCTGACCGTCTTGCCCCGCACGACGAGTGTGGGTCCGTCGCCGGCGCTGCCGGGCTCACTGCCGAGCGGAACCTCGGAGCTGAGGTCGCCGGACACGGAGCCGGCATCGACCTCGAGGTTCGTGCCCGGGGCGACGCCGATCTCGACGTCGCCGGACACGCTCTGGACCGTGACGCTTCCCTGACGGACGGACGCGAAGCG